>JAFGJR010000272.1 GCA_016928975.1 Sedimentisphaerales bacterium
TCATTATCACTCTTGAAAGGAGGATAGTCATGGTGAAGCAACTCATTTCCGTGGTCTGCATGGGTCTCGCGTTGGCGGTGGCAGCAGGCGCTCAAGCCGCCACGATGACCGTCGGCAGCGCGGCAGACACTTGGGTGGCGCCAAACGAGACAGGCACATTCGGCGCCGAAGAGTATATGGCACTGCAGGGGGCAAGCGTGCGTCGTACCGGCTACCTGCGTTTCGACCTTTCCGCCCTCAACATCATCAAGGTCGAGAGTGCAACGTTGACACTGAATGTGCATGGAGCGATTCCCAAGCCGCCGTACCGCAATGACACGGTCGTCATCGGTCGCTTCTCTCTATACGGCCTGAATGATGTCTCCGGCAACACCCCTCAGAACTGGGATGAGGCCGCCTTGAACGTCGCCGGGACAGGCAGTGAGGTGGACTGGACGGCCGGCACGGTGGCTGTCGTCGGCGGTCGGGCCGTCGACCTGGACGGCGAAGTCGCCGGGATCACCGAGACCATCACCAATGCGGCCGCCGGGGGATATGCTCTGGGAACCACGATCACCGTCACCGGAGACGCGCTGGTTGGTTTCCTTCAAAGTCGAGTCGACGATGGCGGTCTCGTCACGTTCCTTCTCAAAAACGACGACGCCACCGATCGGGGGTACGGCATCTGCTCGAAGGAGTATGCCGATGAAGCCTATCGTCCGAAGCTGGACCTGACCGTCGTGATCGGCCCGAAAACGGCGGCATCGAATCCGAGCCCGCAAGACGACGCCACCGATGTCGTTCGAGACGTCGTTCTCAGTTGGCGGGCAGGAATCGACGCGATCGCGCACAACGTGTACCTGGGAACCAGCCTTGCCGATGTGGATTCGGCCAGCGCGAGTGTGCTGGTGAGTCCCGAGCAGGACTCCGACGCGTACGATCCCCCCGGCCACCTGGCGTTCGGCCAGACCTACTACTGGCGGGTCGATGAGGTCGGCGCGCCCGATGGGACGGTTCATCCGGGCCCGATCTGGAGCTTCACGGTCGAGCCGTACTCCTATCCGATCACCGGCGTGACCGCCACTGCCTCCAGCTCCGACGTTGGAGTCGGACCCGAGAATACGGTCAACGGGTCCGGACTCGACGCCAACGACCTGCACTCGTCGTACGACAAGACCATGTGGATCAGTGGCAAGAAAGCCACACAGCCGACCTGGATTGAGTACCGCTTTGACCGCACCTATAAGCTCCATGAGATGTGGGTGTGGAACCACAACATGACCACGGAGTCGGTCGTGGGTGTGGGCTTCAAGGATGTCACGATCGAGTGCTCGATCAACGGTGCGGACTGGACGACGCTTGGCGATTTTGAATTCACCCAGGCCCCCTCTGCCGACGGCTATGCACACAACACGACCGTCGATTTCGCTGGTGCGGCAGCCCAGTACGTCAGACTCACGCCCAAGAGCAATTGGGGCGACATGGTCGAACAGTATGGCTTGAGCGAGGTGAGGTTCTTCTACGTTCCCACCCAGGCCGGCGAGCCGCTGCCGGCCACCGCGACGGCCGGCGTGGACCCGCGCACGCTCGTCCTGAGCTGGCGGGCCGGCCGGGAGGCAGCCTCGCACAATGTGCTGATCAGCACGGACCAGCAGGCCGTGATCGAGGGGACGGCGCCCGTTCTCACGGTAGACCAGGCGATCTGTGTGCCGTCCGCCCTGGTGCTGGGCGCGACCCACTATTGGAAAGTCGTCGAGGTCAACCGGGTCGAGACTCCCGCAGAGTGGCGGAGCGACGTCTGGAGCTTCTCCACGCTGGCGTACCTCACCGTCGATGACTTCGAGGGCTACACCAACGAGTCGCCGAACCGGGTCTTCCAGACCTGGATCGATGGAATGGGTTTCTCGCCCGACGAATTCTTCCCGAACGGCGGCGACGGTAACGGGTCCGGGGCCCTGGTCGGCTACGATCCGACGCTCGGCGACATCATGGAGACCGACATCGTCCACGGCGGCAGGCAGGCGATGCCCCTGTACTACGACAACACCAGCGCGCCGGGGTACTCCGAGACCGTGCGCACGTTCGCCACGCCGCAGGACTGGTCCCTGTACGGCATCACCACGCTCGTGCTCCACTTCCGAGGTGATGTGAACAACGTCCCGGCTCCTCTCTATGTGAAGATCAACGGCACGAAAGTGCTCTACAATGGTGGCACCCCAAGCACGGCGCTGGCCATTTGGAAGCAGTGGAACATCGACCTGTCCTCCGTAGGCGCCAACCTCAAGAGCGTCAAGACGCTGGCGATCGGGATTGGCGACGGCAGCGGCGGCGGGACCGGAACGATCTTCATCGACGATATTCTTCTCTATGCGACCGCCCCGCAGGTCGTCGTCGCGACGGACCCGGGTACGAGTGGCCTGGTGGCGCTCTACGGGATGGAGGACAACCTCAAGGACAGCTCCGGCAAAGGCAATGACGGCACGGCCTCCGGCAACCCACTTTTTGTGCAGGGCTTGACCGGTCACGGCAAGGCGCTGAGTTTCGACGGAACGAACGATTACGTGGACCTGCCTATCGGCTCGTTGCTGAGCGCGCTGAACAGCTCGACCTACGCCGCGTGGGTGTACTTCACGAATACCGGCAACGCCTGGCAGCGGATCTTCGACTTTGGCAATGCCGGCGCCGATGGCGCGAGCCCAAACGTGTACATGTTCCTGACGACGAACAACGGCTCGCGGATCGTGCGATTCGCCATCCGCAACGCGGCGTCGTCGGCCGAGCAGGCCGTGAACGGTCCCGCAGCCTTGTCGACCGGCTGGCACCATGTGGCGGTGGTGATCGACAGTACGGCCATGCAGTTGCGGCTGTACCAGGATGGAACACCGGTGGCCAGCGGCGCTACGAACGTGCTGCCCAGGGACCTCGGTGTTACCACGCAGAACTGGCTCGGACGATCCCAGTGGACCGCCGATCCGTTCCTCGGCGGCTCCATCGACGATTTCCGCATCTACAACCGCGCCCTGTCGGAGTCGGAGGTCCGCTACCTCGCCGGCGACCGATAGTGCGGATTGCTATACGAGTATCGGGACAGCCGCCACGCCATCCTGGCGGCTGTCCTTGCCTGTAGCCGCACCTCACGCGGATGGTCGGACCACGAAGTCGCAGCCGGCGGCGAAGAACTCCATGCCGTGGTCCATTGCCTCCACCCCGAATCCGACGCCCACCGAGATCCCGAGAGCCTGCCACATCGCAGGCGCCCCCGGCAGGGTCAGACGCACGAAATCCTGCGCCCCGGACAGGTTGAGATCGTTGAACTCGGCAATTCGGGTCCGCCCGTCATAGACGTGCACGTCCCGTACGAAGGCATCGACGGACCCGGTCGCGAAGCGGAGCATGACCGAGTCGGCCTGCAAACGCACATCGTCGATGATCACCGGCGTGGGGACGGCGAAGTGGAACCAGTTCTCAGTTCCGGGCTTGCCCTCGACGAATACGCACCAGCCGACGCGAATCAGGCGCGCGAGCCGGTCCGGAGACTCGATCTGCATGCTGTGGCCGTGGATCCACGAGGCATAAGAGATCTTGGGTTCTTCCGCGGCGCGGGCCTGTCCTGGGATTAGCGCGGCCGCTGCCGCACCGCCAAGCACGCCCATCCCTGATAGTCTCAACATCTCACGACGGTTGGTCCTTTTAGTGACAGCTTGCTCTTCCATGTGGCATCTCCTCGTACAGTCTGAAATGGATCGATTCACCCCGGCGGACTACGACGTTCGCCTGGGCCGGTCTTCTTCATGGCGCGAGAGCTGTTCTCCGGTAGACACGCAGACCTTTGCGTCTCCACGTATCGGATGTACCAATCCCTTATTCCTCGTGTCAAATCCCTTCTCCATTGCACTGATCGATTGATATTGGAGCGTCGCTACGCGGTGGCGTCAAGCTGATTCAGTGGTAGCCTGCGCCGGGATAGAGGAGGTTCAGGGCCAGGGTGTACACCGGACTCAGGATGTAGCCGAGGAAGTTCCAGACGACGATCACGCCGATGATGCCGGCGGCGGGCTGGGCCATGAGTTCCCGGTATCGCTCCCAGGTGCTGTCGCTGAGAAACAGCGAGAGCACCTCACTGCCGTCGAACGGGGGCAGGGGCACCAGGTTCAAGACCAGTAGAATGAGGTTCAGAGAAAACAAGATGCTGACGACGATGGCAGCCCCGGTCGCGACGCCGGACGATGTTGCCACGGTGGTTTGTGTCCACGTGACCCGGGCTGGTTCTGCGAACAGACCGATGAGCATCCCGCCACGGATGAGCAGGGCCGCAACCAGGAGGAGAGCGAGATTGGCCGCCGGGCCTGCCAGGGCCATCAGCGCCGCCTGTCGGCGGTTCCGGTGGGCCCAGTAGGGGTCGTATGGCGTGCTCGCCCAGCCGAGCATCCAGCCGCCAATCGCGAAGGAAAGGATCGGTACTATAAGCATGCCGACGGGTGACCGCTGGACATGGGGAATCGGATCGAGTGTCACAAGGCCTGCATCCCGTGCCGTCGTGTCGCCAAGTCGCAGGGCGGCAAACCCGTGCGCCGCCTCATGAAACGTCGTGGAAACGATGAACACGACCAGCCACACGAGCCCCAGTCCGATTTCCATGGGTGTCACAGTCATCTGCGGCCTTTCAAATCATCCTTGTCTCCCATTCGCAACGCCGCAAGGCGCTCCTCCACGCCGTGGAGATGCGAGATCTTGCGTCTCTGCAGGTACCTTTGCAGGCGCATCGCGAACGACGTTCAGTATGACACAACAGAGGCAGTCCGGCAACGCCCTGGGCGACCTGATCGATGTGGTGATGATCGGGGATGATCGGGCCGGCCAGAGCGGGCACTTGTTCTCACCCGCCTTCTATCGCAGGGTCGTCAAGCCCCGTCAGAAGGCGCTCGTCCAACGAATAAAATCGCTCACGCGGGCGAAAATCTGGTATCATACATGTGGCAGTTGCCTGGAGCATGTCCCGGACTTGCTCGACAACGGGATCGACATTCTCAACCCGGTCCAGACAAGCGCGGCTGGGATGGCCCCGGCACTGCTGAAGCAGCGATACGGCCGTGAGTTGGTTTTCTGGGGCGGAGGCTGTGACGCGCAGCGCGTCCTGCCCTCCGCGACGCCGAAGCAGGTTCGCCAGCAGGTCCGCCGGAACCTGGAGATCTTCAAGACCGGCGGTGAGCATGTGTTCAGCGGTATCCACAATATCCAGGCGGACGTGCCGCCCGAGAATATCGTGGCATTGTTCGATGCAGCATACGAATACGGGTGGACGAGGGGTGCGACGTGATATGGGTGAAGAAATGATGGACAACAGGCAGAGTGCCTCACGCGGATTCACACTCATCGAGTTGCTGGTCGTCATCGCCATCATCGCCATCCTCATGGCGATCCTCATGCCGGCGCTGAGTCGTGCTCGCGAGCAGGGCAAGCGCGCCGCCTGCATGAGCAACACCAAGAACCTGGCCCTGGCCTGGAACGTCTACGCCGACGACCATGATGCGAAGATGGTCAACGCCAACACGAACGTGGATGGCAACGCCACGCCGGGACAGGGCTGGAATCGGGACGAGACCTGCTGGGTCTACTGGCCAGGCCAGGACGCCACGGAGGAAGTGGCGCTGCGGGAGTTGCGGCGGGGACTGCTCTTTCCGTACTGCCCCAGCGAGAACCTGTTCAAGTGCCCGACGGGCATTCGCGGTGAGGTCGTCACCTACGCCATTCCCGACGCCATGAACGGCTACTACTACATTCCCGGCGCCCAGCAGCAAATCAAGACGTTGAAGACCCAGATCAAGAACCCGAGTGAGCAGATCGTCTTCCTGGACGAGGGCCGGCTCAGTCCCTCCAGTTGGACGATCCACTACGATCAGGAGCGATGGTGGGATCAGATCACCGCCCGTCACGGCGACGGCACGAACTTCTCGTTCGCTGACTCGCATACGGAGTACTGGAAGTGGAAGGACCCGCGCACCCTGGATGTGGCGAAGGCGGAGTACAACTACTGGCAGAACACCGGCCGCAACGGCAGTGAGTCGACGCAGCCGGGAAATAAGGACCTGCATCGCGTTCAGCGAGGCGTCTTCGGCCGGCTGGGGTACACACCAGCCTCCAACTGACAGGACCCTGCACGATCGCTGAATCGGTCGGGTGTGGAATGACGTCAGAGAACAAGCCTGCACAACGGACCGGCGAGAAAGTGACCTGCGGGACCGACAGGACTCCCGCGATTCGCCTTGCCTCGGCGGCCTTTACACTCATCGAGCTGCTCATCGTCATTGCGATCATCGCCGTGCTGATGGCGGTGCTTATCCCGGCCCTGAGCCGGGCGAAGGAGATGGGCAAGCGTGCCGCTTGCATGAACAACCTCAAGACGCTGGCTCTGGCCTGGACGCTGTACTGTTCTGACCACGAGGGTCTGATGCCCTCGTCGCAGGCCCTGGTGGACAAGGGGTGGGTCCGGGGTCTGACCGGGACGTACGCGATCCGTCCGGTCGAGGCGCCGTTGCAGGAGCAGATAGCCGCCATCCGCGCGGGCGAGCTGTACCGGTACGTCACAACGGAGAAGGTGTATCGCTGTCCGGTGGCCAGGAGAAACGAGATGCGGACCTACAGTGCGGCGCCGTCACTGAATGGTCCCGTCGTGGAGACCGACGCTCCGATCGTCAAGAACCTCAACCTGCTACGACAGTTGTCCATTCGTCTGGTCTTCATCGACGACCACGGGGAGAACTGGGACGCCCTGTGGTACATCTTCTACAAGGAGCCGCGATGGTGGAACCCGGTCCCGATGCGGCACGGGGCGGGCACGGTCGCTTCCTTTGCGGATGTGCACTCGGAGTTTCACGGTTGGAAAGACCCGCGCACCATCGAATACGCCCAGATGACGTGGCTGCAGGCAGAAACCAGTCGTGGGTCGGAGCCGGCCCAGCCAGGCAACCAGGATCTGCGATGGGTCCAGACCGCCGTGTGGGGCAAGCTCGGCTACACGTTCCAACCCTGATGGTCTCCACCACGGTCGCCGCGTAGTAGGCCGACGCAAAATGGCGAAAGAAAAACGCAAAGATGCGTTGTCCCCTCAGCCGATCTACGATAGGTTAAAAGTACTCGGAGGTCGGTCCTGCCTGACGGAGCGGCGGTTGCCCGCAGGATGATCTCCGCATCGAAAGCCCGATGTTTTGCCAGAGTTATCGAGTATCGAAGGGCTTGGGGCAACATTGACTGCGCACCAGCACGGGGCCTGGGCCGAGACCTCCTTCCGGACCAGGCCCTACAACTATTGCCCGGTTGTGAATTGACGCCGAGCAAGCCATTCTGTAGAATGAAGCCTGTATAACCTGTGGATTCCTGGAATTCCGGGCGTCGGTCGGGTGACCGCCCGCGGGCCCGTGACTTGGAATCCGCAATCGGTAATTTCAAGAGGAGGACTGCTATGCACAAGCAAACGCTCTATCTCGCCTGTCTCATCGTGTCGTTCGGCCTGGCCGCCAAGGGACAAGCCCTCAAGCCTTTCCAGCAGGATAGCGGGCCAGACGGGATCGTCTCCATGGAAGCGGAGCACTGCGATGACAACTTCGCTCCAGGTGCGAACAAATGGGTAGAGGTTGGGCCAACGGGGGGCTTCACCGGTGTCAAAGGCATGCAATGCAACGGCGCAGGGGTCATCAAGGAGGGTTACGCCACCGCGGCCCCGGGCATGGGCTATCGGATCAACTTCGTCACGACCGGGACGCACTATGTGTGGGTGCGGGCCTACGGCGCCACCGGCAACGACGATTCCTGTCACATGGGCTTGGACCGTGAGCCGATCGCGACCGGTTTGTGGATGAGCGGCTGGAATGGGATCTATGCGTGGTCCAACAACCGCTCCGGCGGACAGGCCACGTTCGAGATCCCCAGTCCCGGCACTCACACGGTGAACATCTGGGTGCGTGAGGACGGCCTGATCGTCGACAAGATTGTGGTCACGACGAACCCGGATTATACCCCGGAGGGGGACGGTCCGCCGGAGAGCCCTCGCGGCGTGCCGGCCAATGCCCTGGGTCCCAATCCGGCCAGCGGCGCGACCGACGTCCCGCGGGACACGATTCTTTCCTGGAAGCCGGGACCGTATGCCGCGAAGCACGATGTCTACTTCGGCACCGATCGCGACGCCGTCCAGAATGCCGAGAGGACGAGCCCGTCCACTGTGCTGGTTAGCCTGGGCCAGGACGCCAACACGTACGATCCGCCCGGGTATCTCACGTTCGGGCAGACCTACTACTGGCGCATCGACGAATTCAACGCTCCCCCCGACACCAGTATGTTCCGTGGCGGGGTATGGAGCTTCACGGTCGAGCCGTTTTCCTATCCAGTCACAGGCGTGAAGGCCACCGCCTCCAGCATGCACGATGCGACCATGGGACCGGAGAAGACGGTGGATGGCTCCGGGTTGAACGCCAACGACGAGCACTCGACGATTGGCAGTGATATGTGGCTCAGCAGCGGCGCCGGGGCCCAACCCACCTGGATCCAATACGAGTTCGAGCGAGTCTCCCGGCTCGACAAGATGTGGGTGTGGAACTCGAACCAGTCGGTGGAAAGCATCTTCGGAATGGGAATCAAGAACGCGACGGTCGAGTACTCCACGGATGGCGTCGCTTGGACGCCTCTGGCCGATGTGGAGTTCATCCAGGCGCCGGGGCGCGACGGCTACATCCATAACACGACCGTGGACTTCGGTGGTGTGGCGGCCAAGTACGTGAAGATCACCGCCAGGAGCAACTGGGGTGGACCCGCGCAGTATGGCCTCAGCGAGGTGCGGTTCTTCTCCGTCCCGGTGTATGCAAGTCAACCTCAGCCGGCCTCCGGAAAGGTGGGCGTCGATGTGGACGCGGTATTGAGCTGGCGGGCCGGGCGGGAGGCGTCGGTGCACAATCTCTACTTCGGCACGGACAGCCAGGCGGTCGCCGACGGCACGGCCCTGGTGGATGTGGTCAGCGAGCACAGCTACGATCTGGGTCCGATGGACCTTGGGCTGGGGAACGTATATCACTGGAAGGTTGATGAAGTCAACAAGGTTGAGACCCCCGACGTCTGGGCGGGGAGCCTCTGGAGCTTCTCTACGCCGGAGTTTCTCGTCGTGGATGATTTCGAGGCTTACACGAATGACTCGCCCAAGCGTGTTTTCCAGACGTGGGTGGATGGTCTCGGCTTTTCACCGGATGAGTATTTCCTCAATGGCAATCCGGGCAACGACAGCGGCGCGATCGTCGGGTACGATCCGTCGGTAGGCGATGTCATGGAGATGACGATCGTGCACGGCGGCATGCAATCGGTGCCCATCGAGTACAACAATGTGAATTCGCCATACTACTCCGAAGCCGAGCGGACTTGGGAGACGCCGCAGGACTGGACCGCCCATGGGGCAGAGATCCTGCGGATCTTCTTCCGGGGCAATCCGCTCCGCTTCGAGGACAAAGCCGGCACGATCACCATGAGCGCCGCCGGCGCGGACATCTGGTATGCCGCCGACGAGTTCACATTTGCCTGGAAGCCGCTCACTGGAAATGCCACCATTGTCGCCAAAGTGGAGAGCGTCGAGAACACCGATCCATGGGCCAAGGCCGGCGTGATGATTCGTGAGAACCTCAGGCCCGATTCGCGGTTTGCCGCCGTCTACGCGACGGCTGGCAATGGCGTTCGCTTCCAGGCGAGACTGCTCAACGCCGGCTCCGCGACCAGCGATACGTCGGTCGCGACAGATGAGCAGAAGGTCCTGACGGCCCCCGTCTGGATCAAGCTGGAGCGCAACGGCAACGCGTTCAGCGGCTTCTACTCCACCGACGGCGCCAAGTGGACGGCAATGTCGTGGAATCCCCAGACGATCACGATGGCGGGGACTATCTACATCGGCCTGGTGGTCACCAGCCACGCAACCGGCGTCGGATGCACCGGGCAGTTCTCCAATGTCTCCATCCCGGGTGTCTCCGGAGCATGGCAGTCTGCGGAGGTCGGGATCGACCATCTGCTGAACGACCGTGCCAACCTCTACGTGTCCGTGCTGGATGCTGCCGGTCATACGGCCACAGTCACTCACTCGGACCCGGACGCCGTTCTGCAGGACACGTGGCAGCGATGGGATATCCCGCTGGCCGACTTGCAGAGCGCCGGCGCCAACGTCGCAGCGGTCAAGAAGATGTGCATCGGCGTGGGCAACCGACAGAGTCCTTCTGCCGGCGGCGCGGGAAGCATCTTCATCGACGATGTCGGCGTGGGCCGTCCCGGTCTGGCCGATCCCGGCAAGGGGGGCCTGGTGGCTTCCTACGCGTTCGAGAACAATCTCGACGACGGCTCGGGCAATGACCACGCCGGCACAGCGGTCGGCGACCCGAAGTACGTGCAGGGTCCGGCTGGCTACGGCACAGCTCTGGAGTTCGATGGTACCGGCGCCCAGTACGTGACGATGGGAACGTTCAATCCCTCCCAGGCGACCGGGCAGCTTACCGTAAGCCTGTGGGGCAAATGGAACGGGCTCAACGGCCAGTTCCAGGGCCTGATCGCCAAGCGCGACAGCTATCTCGCCAACGACATGATGTGGCACTTCGAGACTCAGCAAGACACCGGCGTCATCCGGCTGGGTCGCGAAGGGACTGCACAGGTCTCCAGCGAGGCGATGACAGTGGGGCAGTGGGAGCACTGGGCGTTCACGTTCAACGGCTCCCAGGCGATCATCTACCGCAACGCCCAGCCCATAGCCAGCGGCGCGTTCTCCTTCGGGACCGATGTCGACGCCGGGCTGTACGTGGGCGCGACCTCTCTAACGGACACCGGCGCCGCCAGCAATCCTTTCAATGGCGCGCTGGATGAGATCCGACTGTATAACCGGGCTTTGTCGCCCTTTGAAATCCGCTACCTGGCGGGCCAGAGATGATCGACGTGCAGTCGCAGGAGATTGTCGTAACCAGCACTGCCTCAACATGCTCTTGTTTTTGAAGGAGGATCGTTATGTGGAAGAAACTCACGTTCTTGGCTTCCGTAGGCCTGTTGCTGGCGACGACCGGCAATGCCGCGCCCATTGTCATCACGACCGCGGACGGCAGAGGTGCGGACACGTATCTTGCGAACGATGGCCAGGGCGGCAACTATGGCCCGACCACCACGCACGGCGCGGACACGTCACTCAGGTCGTTCCGCCAATACGCCAACACACGCTCCAAGGCGGCTTTCATCAGGTTTGACCTCGGCGATGCAGCCGGGGACATGAGTGGCGCCATCTTGACATTTGACCTGACCTATCAGAAGGGCGGCGGCGGAGCCGTCAATGTCTATGGGTTGATAGATGGAGACGGTGATTTCTGGGACGAAGAGACGACCAGCTACAATACAGCTCCAGGTGTGATCCCCAATCCACCGACCGCTCTTGGCAACTGTGTTCTCGACACGACCAAGTGGACACTGCTGGGGACAATTACGTCTCCTGCCACCCCCAGCACATATCCGCTCCAGTTCAGTTCGACTCCAGCCAGTCTTCCGCTGGCAGACTTCCTGGAGGCCGATACGAATAAGCTGGTGACGTTCATCTTTCTTGGCGGCGCCAGTGATGAGGGCGAGGTCGCCTCAAAAGAGCACGCAACGTACAATCCACCTACTCTGACGTTGCCGAACGCCGGTAAAGGAGCGAGGACTTCAGCGATCTACCGGAGTCCGGCCAATGAAGCAAACGATGTGTCTCGGGACGCGGTTCTTAGCTGGACGCCGGGGGCCCTTGCCGCCACACACGATGTGTACCTGGGGACTGACTCTGGAGCCGTGACCAGCGGCGACGCCAGCGTACTGGTCGGTCCGGGGCAGGATGCCAACACCTACGATCCGCCGGGCCATCTCGAGTTCGGCCGGACGTATTACTGGCGGGTCGATGAAGTCAATGGCGCACCCGATTTCACCGTGCATCCGGGCAAGGTATGGAGCTTCACGGTCGAGCCCATGGTCCGCGAGGTCGAGGATATCGTTGCCACGGCATCGAGCTCCGAGGCGACAGCGGGACCGGAGAACACGGTCAACGGCTCAGGCCTGGACAGCAACGGCCTGCACTCCACACTGGACAAGGCCATGTGGCTCAGCGCCAGGGGCGGTCCCGAGCCGGTCTGGATTCAGTGCCAGTTCGACCGAGTCTACAAGCTCCAGGAGATGTGGGTCTGGAACTACAACATGAGTGTCGAGTCCATTCTTGGCCTCGGGTTCAAGGAGGTCACCGTGGAGTACTCCGTCAACGGCGAGGACGACGATTGGAAGATACTGACCGAAGCCGTGTTTCTCCAGGGGACATCCGCCGACGGCTACGCGCACAACACCACCGTGGATTTCCAGGGCGTTGGCGCCAAGTACGTCAGGCTCACCGCCAAAAGCAATTACGGCGCGCCGACGAAGCAGTGTGGCTTGAGTGAAGTGAAGTTTTTCTATATCCCAGCCCACGCGACGATGCCCTCGCCTGCCTCCGGCCAGACCGGCGTGAGTCCGAACGTCGTCCTGAGCTGGCGGGGGGGCCGCGAGGCAGATTCACACGAAGTCTACTTCAGCGCCGATCAGCAGGCCGTGGTCGGCGGCACTGTCCTTGCCGGCGCCGTCGATCAATGCAGCTTCGATACTGCCTCGCTGAAGCTGGAGGTCGGCAAGACCTACTACTGGAAGGTCGTCGAGGTCAATCAGACGGCCACTCCCGATTCTTGGGAAAGCGACCTGTGGAGCTTCTCCACGCAGGAGTTCATCCCGATTGATGACTTCGAGAGCTACTCGAACGAATCGCCCGACCGGGTCTTCCAAGCGTGGATCGATGGCTGGGGCTTCTCCGGGGACGCTTTCTTCCCGACCGGCAATCCGGGCAACGGCACCGGCTCGATGGTCGGCTACGACCCTGAGGCGGGCAGCATCATGGAGCTGGCGGTCATCCACGGCGGCGAGCAGTCCATGCCGGTGGAATACAACAACGTCAACCAGCCGTATTACTCCGAGATCGAGCGGACCTGGGAGACCTCGCAGAACTGGACGCTCAACGGCGCCGATACGCTGCAAGTCTGGTTCCGGGGTAATCCGGTCCGGTTCGTCCAAACCGCGCCGAATAGTTTCACGATGGGCGCCGGCGGCGCGGACATCTTCGGCACCTCGGATCAGTTCACGTTCACCTACAAGTCGCTCAACGGTGATGGGTCGATCATTGCCAAGGTGGAGAGCATCGGGGACACCGATCCGTGGGCGAAGGCCGGCGTCATGATTCGCGAGAGCCTGTCGGCGGACTCGCGATTCGCCGGCGTGTATGCGACGCCGGGCAACGGCGTGCGGTTCCAGGCCCGGAGCATGACGGCCCTCGACGCCACCAGCGACACGAGCGTCGCGACGACCGAGCAGATCGCCTTGCGGGCCCCGGTCTGGGTGAAGGTGGAACGCATTGGCACCACATTCAACGGCTACTACTCCACCGACGGCGTCAAGTGGACCGCGATGTCGTGGAATCCCCAGACGATCGGCATGGGTGGACAGGTCTACGTCGGCCTGGCAGTGACCAGCCATAACGCCAATGCCGCCACGACCGGCGTGTTCGCGAACGTGGCAACCACCGGCGGCGCGAGCGGGTCCTGGCAGTTCGCGGAGATCGGGATCGATCACCAGTTGAACGATCGTGACAACCTCTACATGATGTTGAAGGATAGTGCCGGACACAGTGCTACGGTGGCCAATGCAGACGCGGACGCCGTGCTGCGGGATACCTGGCAAGCGTGGAACATCCCGCTGGCCGATTTCCGCAACGCCGGAGTGAATCCCGCGGCCGTCAAGACGATGTCCATCGGCGTCGGCAACCCCGATAAGCCCGCCGCCAGCGGAAGTGGAAGGATCTATATTGATGACATCGGGTATGGCCGGTCCGCATCAGCCGGCTCGCAATAGCCGCCCGGTGGCAGATGAAACATCAAAAATCAAAGATCAAAAATCAGAGAGCATCGCGAAGCGATTCCGCAGTTTTGATTTTTGCATTTTGACCTTTGATCTTCCTTCGGTCGGGGCTCGTGCCAAAAAGGCTGGCATGAGCCCCGCCTTTTTGTTATGGTTGGACTTCTGCAGAATGCACATTGGGCCTATATTCTTCAAGGAAATCCTATCCAATGTGCATTCTGCAAAAGTCTGGACGGACTGAATCGAAACTCGTCACGAGAGCAGGGATGGATTCGTTTGTGGATGACACGCCTACTTTCGCGTCATTGGAGACCGCTCAATGAAACGGACTCGCTGTACCTTCACATGGCTCGTCGTATCGTTGATGTCGCTGATTCTGTCCGCCGTGCCTGTTCCGGCGCAGGAGTCGAACGTACTGCCCAATCCGTCGTTCGAGCAGGGGGGTGACCAGCCCGCCGGCTGGACCCAACAGACCTGGGGCGGCCACGGCCAGTTCCTCTACGTCGAGGGTGGTCGCACCGGCGACAGATGCGTCGCGGTTCGGTCGGACAAAGGGGCTGATGCGAGCTGGTCGGCCAAAGTGGACGTCGAGCCAAACGGCACGTACCGCCTGTCGGGCTGGATTCGCGCTGAAGGTCTCCAGCCTGGCACCGGGCGCGGCGCCCAACTGAACGTCCACGAGCTGCAAAGCGGCGCTCGCACGGCCGCCGTGACAGGCACTGCTGGCTGGACCCGCGTCGAGACCCTTGTGCGCACCGGCGACCAGCGGCAGATCACCGTCAACTGCCTCTTTGGCGGCTGGGGCCAGTCCACCGGACAGGCGTGGTTCGATGACCTCCGCCTGGAGAAGATCGACGTGGCGGGCTTCGTGCCCGTCGTGACGTTTCACACGGACCATCCGGGCTCCCCGATCAACCCGTTTATCTACGGCCAGTTCGTCGAGCACCTGGGCCGGTGTATCTACGGCGGCATCTGGGCCGAGATGCTCGAAGACCGCAAGTTCTGCTTCCCGATCACCGCCGACTACAAGCCGTACCGCAGTCTGGTAGACACACGGTTTCCTGTGGTCGGAGCCTCATCATGGGAGATCCTCGGACCGGCGGAAGCGATCACTATGGTGGACAAGGACCCGTTCGTCGGCCGGCACACGCCTCAGATCCGCTCCGGCGCAGGCATCCGCCAGCGTGACCTGGGTGTCGTGCACGGCAAGGACTACGTCGGCTACATCTGGCTTGCCGCTGTGAAATCGTCGCCGTCAGTCGACGTCACGCTCGCCTGGGGCGATGACCCCAACGCCCGCCAGACGCTTCACATGGATGCCATTCAGCGCAGGTATCGCAAGCACCCGTTTCAGTTCACCGCCGGTGCGAGCACGGACAAGGCCATGCTTGAGATCCGTGTCGCTCGCGGCACGGCGCTGGTGGGGACAGTCTCCCTCATGCCCGCCGACAACGTTCGCGGCATGCGCGCGGACACGCTCTCGCTTCTCAGACAACTTGGCGCGACGATGTACCGCTGGCCCGGCGGCAACTTCGTCAGTGGCTACGACTGGCGCGACGGCATCGGAGATCGCGACCGTCGCCCGCCCCGCAAGAACCCCGCCTGGACCGGCGTGGAGCACAACGACTTCGGGCTCGACGAGTTCATCGACTTCTGTCACGAGGTGAACGCGGAGCCGGTGATCGCGGTGAACACCGGTCTTGGCGACGCGTACTCCGCCGCTCAGCAGGTCGAGTACTGCAACGGCTCGACGCGCACTGTCGGCGGAAGCTGGCGTGCAAAGAACGGCCATGCGAAGCCATACGGCGTGAACTACTGGTGTGTCGGCAACGAGATGTGGGGCCCCTGGCAGTTGGGCTTCATGCAGTTGAGCCACTACACCCTCAAGCACAACCAGGTGGCCGAGGCGATGTGGAAGGTCGATCCGTCTCTCCAGTTGATCGGTTCCGGGCAGCTTGGCACGATCAATCGCGAGCACGATCCCAGCGAGAAGCGAGGCTGGTCCCGCGGCATGCTCGAACAGTGCGCCGAACACATGAACTATCTCTCGGAGCACTTCTACTGCGGTCGCAACCGCGACAACCTCGTCGCGCACGTGAACCAGTTGGCCAATGAGATTCGCCAGAAGGTGGAGGGCCACCGCCGGTTGCAGGGGGAGCTGGGCCTGCTCGACAAGCGTCCCATGCCCATCGCGATGGACGAGTGGAACTACTGGCACCATCCGTACGTGTATGGCGAGCTCGGATGCGCGTACGACCTGTCCGACGCGCTGGGCGTCGCCGTCGGCCTGCACGAGTACTTCCGCAACAGTGACATGATCCAGATGGCGCACTACGCGCAGACGGTCAACGTCATCGGGTGTATCAAGACGACGAAGACGGAGGCATTCTTCTCCTCCACAGCGCTGCCGTTGATGCTCTACCGCCACCACTACGGCTCGATCCCGATCGAGGTCGTGGGCGATCACGACGTGCTGTCGCTGGACGTGGCCGCCGCGTGGACCACCGACCGCAAGGCGATCACGATTGGCATCGTGAATCCGAACCGCCAGGCTCACACGCTGGAGCTCAAGGCGGAGGAGATTGCCCGGGGGACCGCCGGGGCAGCCTGGGTCATTACCGGCGATGATCCTTCCTGGAGCAACGACAGCGGCCGCGAGCAGGTGAAGATTGTGGAGCAGCCGGCGCGCTATGAGGGATCGGTACAGGTGGCCCCGCTGGGCATCACCCTCCTGCGGTTCCCGGTTCATTGAGAACGACGACGAAGTGGGGTGTGGCTCACCGTGTCAAGGGCGTTTCTGAGCCGGCGGAGGCCCTCCAGGAGGGTCTGCCGGGGACAGCCGAAGTTGAGCCGCAAACACCCCGGCCCGTCGAAGTCGGCGCCGTCGGACAGCGCGACGCCGTGATCCTCGAAGAACCGAGCAGGGTCTTGCACGCCCAGGCCTGTCGCGTCGATCCACGCGAGATACGTTGCCTGGACATCATCCATCGTCAAGCCCGTGACCTGCTCGTTGACGAAGTCCTTCACGACGTCCCGGTTGGCTCGCAGGTAGTCGATCAGCGCCAATCGCCACGGCTCACAGTCGCGGTAGGCGGCCAGGCATGCGGCGTAGCCCAGCGCATTGACGCCTGGGACGATGCCCTCTCGCGCCCGGTTGAACCGGGCGCGACGCTCCTCGTTCTCGATGACGGCAACAGCGCAGTGGAGTCCGGGGATGTTGAAGGTCTTGCTTGGAGCCATCAATGTGATGGTGTGGGCGGAGATCTCGGGACTCAACGTGGCGGCCGGCGTGTGCGGTCCGCCATCGAGTATGAGATCGCAGTGAATCTCGTCGGAACACAGAACGATGTCGTGTTCCACGCAAATCTCAGCGACGCGCCGGATCTCATCCGCCTCGTACCGCCGGCCGACCGGGTTGTGAGGATTGCATAGAAGCAGGATTCTGGATCGCGAGGAGATCGCCCGTCCAAGCTCCTCGGTGTCAAAGGTGTACAGATGGCCCTCCCGTCGTAGCGGGACAGTCCTGAGGCTCTTTCTCGACAGCGGCGGGGCGGACAGGAACGGCGGGTAGATGGGCGTGAACGTCAGTACTTCATCGCCGTCGTCCCCGAACGCCCGGCACACGATGTTCAGTGCCGGCACCACGCCGGGCAGCCAGACGATCCACGAGGGCTCGATCCTCCACCGATACATCTGCTCCATTCGCGCGACGACCACCTGCATGAGCTCTCGCGGCGGCATTGGATAGCCGAACACCCCATGTTCCACCCGCTGGTGCAGCGCCTCCAGGACCGTCGGCGGGGCCTGGAAGTCCATATCGGCCACCCACATCGGGATCACATCGCGACCCCGGTACCGGTCCCACTTAAGACTATCCGTATTGCGCCGGTCCGTCACGGCGTCAAAGTCAAAGCTCATGCTCATAAGTGGAGTTCTGCAAAATGGAAGTTAGGCTTACTTTGGGAAGGAAAAATCGTCATTTTGATTCTTCCTTCCCCAAAACGGCACGTGCCTGGTGCACGATCGGTTACGTCGATTATTCAAGGAAATCCCCAAGCTGATTTCCCTGAATAACATAAGCCTGACTTCCATTTTGCAGAACTCCACCTCATAATCAATAGGAAACCTCGATCTGCTGCCGGTCTTTGATTGTGCCGGGCAGAATGACCCATTCCTTTCCGGCGTCGAATTGCTTGTAGGGCTGGCCGTTGATGGTCACGCTCTGAATCGGCCGTTCCTTGGGGTGTCGAACGCGGACGAAGATGTTCTTCGGGCTGTTGCGCGTCGGAGGATCGACGACGGCCCGGATCTTGTCTGCCTCGGCGTCCGCCTCCAAGTGGAAGGACAGCACGCCGAAATGCGACGGTGCCCGCTCGATGCCGACTCTGTTGCCTTTTGCGAGCCAGTATCGCGGGATCGCCTGGCCCAGGTACAGGTCCGGACCCATCTGGTCATTGACGAACATCAGGCGCAGCCAGTAGGTGGACTGAGCTTCGTCGGAGGTCTTGAAGTGGTCGCCGGCCGGGTAGCCCAGCTCCGGCAACGAATGCTCGTTGCACAGCCGGATTTCCGGGTAGAAGGCGGAGGCGAAGCCGTTGAAGTAGGCCCGCAGGAAGTGCTTGACCTCGTCCCGCCACAAGTAAGGCAGCGGCCCGTCGAGCAGGTTGGCCTGCATGGAGAATCCGCCGCGAGAGAACCAGAACCGGTCGAACGAGGGAATCGCGTAGCCGTACCGCTCGGAGATGTAGAGGTTGTCTTCGTAGTCTTCGAGAACCCACTTCGTCTCGATGGCCTGCGGATCGAGCACCTGGTACGCCGGCAGGAATAGGGAGCCCTCCAGGGTTTCGCGGAGCCAGCCGTGCGCTCGCCCGCGCTCGTACAGCCGCGACGGAATCTTGGGCACATACGTGCCGTCACGCAGCTTCACGACGGGGCATTGAATCCGCGACTCCTTGATGCCGCGCATGAAGTCGTCGTAGTAGGCCTTCGCTTCCTTCTGGAGCCGTGGGCCGTCCGGGTGGCCGAAGTCGGCCAGCGCGTCGGCCAGAGATCGGAATCCCCACACAGTGGCGCTGTTCGTCGCCAGCCAGTTCCAGTAGTCCGTGACGTCCTCCAGCGAGCCGCTGGGCAGCCAGCCGTATTCGAGCACCCTGGCGCCGCTGTCGAGAGTCCGCATCGTCGCCTTGCGCTCGTTGGTGACCCAGTCGCAGGCTTTCACCAGCCCCGGCGCCGACCGCTCCATCCACTGTCGGTCGCGCGTCATCCACCAGTGTTCGCCCATGTTCCACATGACGTAGCCGTGACTCTTGTTATAGCCGCCGGTCTCGTGCCCGCCGGCGCCGTAGAACTGGCCCTCGCGGCCGGCGAAATTGCCCGGCATCGAGACGGTGCCCTGGTAGTGCAGGAACGCGTCGAGGCTCTGTCGCGTCTGCTCGTGCATGCCGCGCCGATCCAGGTCGCTGATCATCATCACGGACTCGTTCGGATACACGCCGTAGTGGAAGGTCCCCACGTGGGCGTGCAGCCGGTCAGAATCCAGTTCCTTGAAGCAGTTGACCAGCAGGTGCCGCAGGTGGGCCTTGTAGAAGTCATTGATCCAGGGTTCCGGCGTGTGAATCTGCGTGGCCCCAGCGGTCAGCGTCCGCCAGAACTCGCACACGCGTTTGGCGTCCGCCTCGAAGCTGCGCCCTTGCAATGACTTGATCTCCTCCTGGGAACTCAGCGTGACGGATGGGATGCAGAAGTACAAAGTCTTGGACGCCCCCGGCGCCAGATCCGCCAACCACACGGCGGCGTTGCCCTCGGTCCTGAACGTGTGTGCATCGGGCGCCTGGACGAGCAAGCGCAGCCGGGAGTCCTCGGTCATCACCTGGCCCTGTCGCACGATCAGCTTGTCCTCGCCCTGCGAACCCGAAGACAGGCGCAGCCTGCCAGTCCCTCCCTCTACGTCGGAGACGTTGACCATTCTCACGCGGACCAGCAGGATGGTCGGGTCGTCCAGACGGATGTCCCTTAGATCGCCGTTCAGCGCGTCGAGGATGGTCGCTTGCTCGTAGTAGATTGGGCCGTCCTGCCACCACGTGTACAGAAGGGGCAGGTAGCCCTCTTCAAGTCGCTGTCCGCCTCGCAGCGCGTCCTGGGGAAGGCCCAATGAGATTCGCAGTTGGTCGCCTTTCCAATCCTTGCGGTCGCTGTCGCGAGGGCTCCTCTGGACGTTGAACCATCGGCCGACGGAGGTGACTTCGATCTCGCCGTTGGGCCGTTGCCGCATGGTGTTGCGATTTCCCGGCAGGCCGTGCACGAAGAATAGAGGGTGCTTCAGCGGCATGTCACCCCATGCCCGCGACAGCGTCTGTTCAGGTGCACCCTTGATCCGCTCGTAGATAGTCTGTCCGGTGAAGTTCGTGCGAAGGGCCTGGCGATATTGCTCCAGGGTGATCTCGTCCTGGGCATTCGTGACAAGCACGCCCAGGTCGTCCACGAGAATCCGGTCGCCCCTCGCTACCTCATCGGCGGCAAACGAGAACGGACGATGGCTCGAACGCACCGTGACGATCGTCCGATCATACCTGGCATCAATCGGGTCGTTGGCCATCACGAGTTCCACCCGAAGCGCGCCCGCGGCCCCGGCGGGAAGCTGTAGCACGCCACCCTCGCCAACCATGAACGGACTGTCCTCTTCCGCTGGCGCGGTCACGATGCGGCCGTTGTAGACCTCCAGCCGAATGCTCTCCTGTCCGTCCAGTCTCACCGCAGGCGTCGACGGTCGGCCGAAGTGAATCCGCAGCGCCAGTGGGCGGCAAGACGATTCCGTGAATACCTGCATCGTGCACTCCGGCAGGGGCCTGGGAGCGTTCAACCGAACCCACAGGGTCTTTCGATAGTTGACGCCGGGTCCCTTGACGCCCTTGATCTCTTGGCTTGTGATTGGGAGGATCGTGAACGTCCAGCGCTTGCCATCCGCGTGGAGGGAGGTCTTGGCGATGATCCACTTGCCGTTGGTCCAGTCGTCCATGGCGTCCCAGCCGACGCCCCCGGCGCCGCGCTCCACGAGCACCGGATCTGCCTGGCCGTCCCAGGTCCTGTGCCAGTATTGTAGGCTGACCGAGCCCGGGTCCGGCAGGGCCTGTCCGTCTGCGAATTCGACGACGACTTGCCTGACTTTTCGCGGCTCCGCCCAGCGAGCCTGCGGCTGCGGAATCGCTTCTCCATCACGCGGCACAGGCACACTGAAGGGGGCAATGTCACAGTCTCCGACGGAGGCCTTCTGCTCATTGGCCCCGACGGCCGGCAATCCCGCACAGGCAAGCATGATGACCAGGACGGCGACGATCTCTGTGCTCTTCACGGCTACGGTCCTCCCAAGAACTCCATACGTGTCATTGGGTGTCATAGATAGGTATGTTATGCAGGAACGCCGCGCCGGGCAAGCGTCGAATGGCCGGATCAGTACTTGCCGTGCTCTTGCGTCAATTCCGCGAGTCTCCTGAGCCTCTCGGGCTTGACGTGGGGCGCGACGCTGCAGGCAGAGGACAAGATGTAACCACTACCGGGCTGGCCGATAGCGATCCTGTCCTTGACGGCCCGCTCGAAGGTCGCGTCATCGGCGTGGAGCATTTCGTTGACGGCGTCGAGATTCCCTTTGAAGAAGAACCTCTGTCCGTAGTCTGCCTTTGCCCGGACCAGATCCACCGTACCCAAGGGTGGCGGGTCCAGCGTGTCGATCCCATCGACCGAGGTCGCCGCCATCAGATCGAGGCGGTCTCCGATGGCCCCGCAGGTGTGGACGTAGGCCTTGATGCCGTGACTTCGGATGGCTCGGAAGACCTCGTCCTCGTAAGGTGCGATGTATTCCTTGTACATCGACCGGCTGATGAATCCCGCGCCGGCGAACGCAGAGCTGACAAGGATCGCGTCGGGCTTGCAGCGAGCGTACAACTGCACCTGGGCCAGCACCATCCGTGTGAACATCACCAGGGCCTTGCGACAAACTGCCGGCGCATCGATCAGGGCCATGAGGGCCTGCTCGTAGCCGAACAGCTCCATCAGGTGCGTGAAGGGTGAGAACACCTCCACATGGACCGAGACCTGCGGGGCTTGCTGCAACACCTTCTCCAGGGTACCGGTGAACCATTTCGGGTAAGCGCCGGGATCGCAGAGGTCCGCATCCGGCTCGATGCCCCACAGCTCGGGCACGTGCCAGGTGTTCCACACATAGCCAGGCGGTAGAGATGCAAGATTTTGCGTCTCTACATTGATCGTTCGGTAGTCCGCGCGCGGCAGCCGTGATCCGTCGCTCGCGAACGTCTGCGGATTGTCATCCGGCGGGACTACCGTTTGCAGTCCCGACTTCCAGCACAGATGCTCCTGGCCTTCGATCTTCCGATAGGACTTGATCTCGCTTCGCCAATCGGCGGGCCGGCCGGGGATGTTCACCAGGATGCCGTCGAATCCGTACCGTCGCTGCAATTCCACCAGTGCGGCCGCAAAGGTATCCGGGTCGAACCAGATGTCCGGTGGCCGGGCTTGACAGTGCAGAAAATAGTGGCCCAGCGCTAACTGACACATCACCGGGACGCGATCCGGCGCCCGGTGCTCCATTGCTGCCAATACACGCTCTTTCGAGTTCACGACGACCACCCATTTACTATTTGTGACTTACGATTTACGATTTGCAGATAGCCGTGGCCTTGCCACAGGCCGACCTTGGCAAATGGTAAGTCGAAAATGGGAATTCGCAAATCCAAAGTTCAGTGTGAGCTGTGTCCGAAAGGCTGCATCATCGCTGTCGGTCAGAGCGGCGAGTGCCGGGTCCGCGTCAACGTGGACGGCGTGCTTCGCTGCGTCGTGTATGGCCACCCCTGCTCTGTGAACATCGACCCGATGGAGAAAAAACCGCTATTCCATTTCCTGCCGGGCACAACGATCTTGTCTTTGGCGACGGTCGGCTGCAATCTACACTGTAAGAACTGTCAGAACTGGGAAATCTCGCAGGCCAATCCGGAGGAGAGCCAGGCGTTTGCCTGTCCCCCGGAGAAGGTGGTGGCGCTGGCCGGTCAGTACAAGTGCCCCTCCGTCTCATACACGTACACCGAGCCGGTCACGTACTACGAGTACACGTATGATACAGCCCGGCTGGCGCGAAAGGCGGGCCTGCGCAACGTACTGGTCACCGCCGCCTATATCAATGAAGGGCCATGGCGAAAGCTCCTGGAGCACGTGGACGCCGCCAATATCAACCTCAAGTCGATCTCGGATGCGTTCTACCGGGACGTATGTTCCGCGACGCTCGAGCCGATTCAGACGGCCCTGGTTGTCGCCAAGTCGATGGGCGTGCTGGTCGAGGTGACCAACCTGATCATCCCGACGCTGAACGACAAGCCTGAGGAGATCCAGGAGTTGACTCGTTGGGTGAAGGCGAACATGGGCGCGGAGACCCCGCTGCATTTTTTGGGTTTCTTTCCCATGTACAAGATGCGGCATCTGCCGCCGACCTCGATCCAGACGCTCGAAATGGCTCGCCATCTGGCCATCGACGAGGGGATGAAGTACGTCTATATCGGAAATGTACGAAGCGAGAAGGGTCAGAACACCTACTGCCCAAGGTGCAGCAGATTGCTGATCGAGCGGGTCGGCAGCAGCGTCCTGCAGAATCGCATGAAGGACGGCCGATGCCCGGACTGCGCCCAGGAGATTTACGGAGTGTGGAAATGACGCGGAGAGCGCTCATAAGAAGACTGGTTGCCGGCTGCTGGTTGTTCGTTGTTGGTTGGGGATCACCGATCTGGAACGCGGCAGGGTGGGCTCCGCCCCCTGATTCCCTTGGCACATATCCCGGCAAAGTCGTGCCGATGGGGGACATTGACACAGAGGCAAGGTGGAGCGGCTAATATGAGCACGTGGTTGAGAAGGTCCATTCCGGGTGCGTTCATTCTGTGCGTACTGTTGCTGATGATCTCGTGCAAGAAGGCGACGCCGGAGACGTCGAGCTCCCCACAGTCTGTCGCCGCCGAGGCCAAAGGCGGCCGGCCGCCGGTCAAGGACGTGATGCGGTCGACGCTGGCCGGCACATGGTACAATGCGGACCCTGCGGCGCTGCGAACGGAGATCGCCGGTTACTTCGAGCAGGTGACGATCGACCCTCGCGACGATGTGATCGGCTTGATCCTGCCGCACGCCGGCTACAAATACTCCGGCCGAACCGCAGCCCACGCCATCCAGTCGCTCGGACGCGAGTACGCCCGCGTTGTCGTCATCGGCCCGACACATCGCCTGCCCATGGAGGAGATGCTCAGTGTGCTGCGAGCGACCCACTACCAGTCACCCCTGGGAGAGATTCCGCTCGACGTGGAATTCATCGAGCGGCTCCTGACGTATCCGATCTTCCGCGACGTCCCGGCCGCTCACAAGGACGAGCACAGCGTTCAAATCGAGGTGCCGTTGCTGCAATACAAGCTCGGCGAGTTCAAGCTCGTGCCCATCGTTGCAGGGCAGTGCACCTATGAGACGGTCGAGCGGGCCGGCAAGATTCTGGCGAGCCTGATCGACAAGGACACGCTCGTCGTCGCCAGCTCCGATTTCACGCACTACGGCCCGCAATACGAATACGTCCCATTCAGCAGCGACATCCCGGAGAACCTCAAGAAGCTCGATATGGACGCGTTCGCGTTCATCTCGAAGAAAGACCCTCGCGGGCTGCTGGAGTACAGGCGCAAGACCGGCGTCACCATCTGTGGTTATGTGCCGATTTCCATCCTGCTCGCCATGCTCGGCGACACCGCACAGCCCGAACTGGTCGAGTACATCACCTCTGGCGCGCTGATGAACGACTCCACGAACTCGGTCAGCTACGTGTCGGCAGCCATTCACGGCGTCTGGCAGCCCGCCGGGCCGCCGGCCGCACAGGCCAGCCCCGGCGCGCTCTCGCAGGAGGACAAGAAGGTCCTCCTGTCGCTCGCTCGCAAGGCGATTTCATATGCACTGGACAAGCAGCGTATGCCGGACGTGGCGGACCTCCACATCACGCCCAGCGAGGCAATGAAGGCGCCGCGGGCAGCGTTCGTAACGTTGAAGAAGCACGGGCAGCTTCGCGGTTGCATCGGCGACATCTTCCCCCAACGGCCCTTGCACAAGTCTGTGATCGCCAACGCGGTTTACGCTGCCTTCGCGGACCGGCGGTTCCCCCAATTGCAGAAGGACGAGTGCAACCAGATCAGGATCGAGATCTCCGCGCTGACACCTCCGTCGCCGGTGGCATCAGCCCAGGAGATTCGCATCGGCACCGACGGCATGGTCCTGAACAAGGATGGTCGCTCGGCCGTGTTCCTGCCGCAGGTGGCGCCGGAACAGGGCTGGGATTTGGAAACGACCCTGACGCACCTATCGATGAAGGCGGGCTTGGCCCCCGATGCCTGGAAGCAAGGGGCGAGCTTTCAGGTCTTCCAGGCCGAGGTTTTCGGTGAATAGCAGGAGTCTCTGCAAAATGGAGATTAGGCTTATATTATTCAAGGAAATCAGCTTTGGGATTTCCTTGAAGAATCACTTGTGTGATGTGCTGCGCACGCCTCATCGCGCAACACGCAGCATCGAAAGGGTATGCCTTGAACGCCTTCATCCGCCGTTTCGGAAGGCAGAATCAAGAAAACGATTTTTCCTTCCTCAAGTAAGCCTAATCTCCATTTTGCAGAGACTTATCGAGCACGAATGAAGTTTGTCCGTGGCTTATTGATCGTCGCATATGGCCTGTTCACCATCGCTGCCCAGACCCTGTTGTTTCGTGAGTTCGTCACCGCCTTTGAAGGTAACGACATCAGCGTCGGCGTCTTCTTCGGCTCGTGGTTCCTGTGGGTCGGCGCAGGTGCGATGCTCGTTCGCCGCTGGGGCCGCCTGGCGCAGAGCCTGCTGCATCGCATCGAGCTTCTGTTCCTGGCGTATGTCCCGGCCCTGGCCATTCAACTCCTCCTGATCGTCCATGTGCGCACGCTGGCCGGCGTCGCCTCGTACGATCTGATGTCCGTGCAGGCCCTGGTCTTCTGGTCGCTGGTCGTCAATGCACCGGTGAGTCTCGTGACCGGCCTGCTGTTTCCCTTAGCCTGCCGCTGGGTCGAGGAAACACGGGGTCTGGCCATCTCTCGCGTCTACATCCTCGAAGCGGCCGGCAGCTTCCTCGGCGGCCTCGCCGTGACGGCGCTGTTGGCCCTGCACGTAGAAGCCGTGCAAATCCTCTTCGCGATTACCGTTGCTTTGTCCCTCGTCGTATTCATATCCTCGTGCGCCGATTCGCGACGCTTTGCGCAGGTTGTCTCTTTGGCTCTTGCTCTGTTGCCCGTTCTCGGCCTGACCACCGGCATTGATCGTTATCTCGCGCAGCAACTGAGGCTTGTGAAATGGGCGAAGCTGCTTCCGCCGGACGCGTACGGGGGCGCCTTGCAGACGGCGCAGGCGGAGTATCTCTACGGCCAATACCAGGGCCAGTGGATCGTCGTTCGCGATGGGGCCGCATGCGAGTCGTTGCCGGACGAGGCGGCCGGACAGGCAGCAGCCGTCGCTCTGTGTCAAAAGCCCGATGCGAAGCGAGTTCTGGTCATTGGCTCGGGTCTCGGACTGTGCAGCCGATTTCTGGCACTGCCGCAGGTCGAGCAGGTTGCCTGGGCGCACGCCGACAGCGAATACGTCGCGCGAGTGCCAGGTCGCGTGCCGGAGCAGCTTCGAATTGACGACAACCGCTTTCATCCAATTGTCGAGGAACTGCGGCGATATTTCGCCGGCACGCGGGATCGCTTCGATCTGGTTGTCCTGAACCTGCCGGACGTGACGAGCTCGGCCTCCAATCGCTATTTCACGGCCGAGTCCTTTCAGCGGATCAAGGCGGTGCTGGCGCCCGCCGGCGTGCTCAGTGTGAGCATCGCAGGCGGCGAGAATGTGATGGGCACCGAGCTGGCGGCCCTGGGCGCATCGGTGAGATTGACGCTCGAGCGTGTGTTCTCGCGTCTGGTGATCGTCCCGGGGGACGAGACGTGGCTACTCGCCTCGGACTCGCAGAGCCTCACCGGCGACCCGGCGACTCTGCGGGATCGCTTCGCCGCCATCGAAGGCGCAGAGCAGGTCTTCCCACCAGCCGGACTGCTGTCGGTTTATCTGCCGGACCGCGCAGCGCAGGCGATGGCGAGTTATGAACAGGTCGATCTGCCTGCCGTGCTGCTGGTTAATCGCGATGCTCATCCGCTGACGCACCTGTATAGTCTCCTCTTGCTGGCGCGCCAGTCCGGGGCTTCAATAACCCGGCTCATCCGGCTGCTGGCGCTGGGCGGTGCATGGCCCTTTGTGTCGGCCGTTCTGGTTTTCGCCGCACTGCGGGTGTGGGCTATGACGAGGCGGCCGGGCGGGCGAGGATCGAGCTTCGACGGCTCGTTCCTGGTGTTCTCCACAGGCTGGATCAGCATCGCCGTCATGATCGTGCTGATGTACCTTTACGAGACCCGCTTCGGCTCCCTGTACCTCCACGTCGGCGTGATCTCCTCTCTCTTTATGGTCGGCCTGACCCTCGGCGCCGCAATCGTCGAGCGGCTGATTCAAACGCGTGGGCAGCGTAGTGCGGTAGTGCTCATTGGCCTGATCTCGCTCCACACCTTGGTGCTGTTGGGGGTCGCGGAGGCCGTGCCGCGATGGGAGGCGGGACACGCGCTATTTGCAGCGACCTTCATCCTCTGTGGTCTGTGCTGTGGCGGCTATTGGCCTCTGGCTGCCGCGCACCTCGCGTTGGCCGGCTTCCATCCCGGCGAGGCGGGCAGCCGGCTCGAGACCGCAGACCACCTCGGAGCCTGTGTCGGTGGTCTGGCGGCGAGCCTGTTGATGCTTCCCGTACTGGGGACTGCGACCACGCTGCTGGTGCTCATCGGTGTGCTCCTGGCGAATATTCCCGCCGCCGTGGCAACCTTGTGGAGACACAAGCCTGCCGCCGCAATGCAGGTCGAGCAGCCGTGGGCAACATATGTGGGATATACTCTCTTTGGCATCGCCGCATGGGTGGTCGTCAGTTCCAACGTATTGACGGCAGCCGCATCCCGCCTTCAGCCGCATCTGCCTCCGTATGCCGTGCAGACTCTGGCTGGCGGACAGGACACACGGGAACAAGCGGTGACTTCGCCGGACGGCGGCAGTCACGCTCGCTATTTCGCGATCTCACAGGCCGGCGGATCACCCACTGGATTCATTCTCAGCTCGGCAGACTTCGCCCCTGGCGTCTGGGGCTTTGGCGGAAGAATCAATCTGGCGATGCGCATCGACGACAAGGGCACGCTCGTCGATTTCCTGATCGTGCGATCGAACGAGACACCCACGTATCTCGATCTCGTTCGGCCCTGGCTGGTCGGCCTGAAAGGAAAGGACCTCTTCGTGCCGCAGCCGTTCGTGGGCGTGAACGCCGTCACCGGTGCGACGATCAGTTCCCAGGCGATCCTCGGCGCGTTGCAGGAATCGTCACGGCAATTTGCGGCGCAGGTGCTGGGCAAGGACATCGCTACGGCAGACGAGAACACCGTCCGGGCCACGTGGCGGCAATACGTGTCGGACTTGGCTGGCCTCTACCTTCCGGCAGCCTTCGTGACGGCTGTTCTCGTGACGCTGTGGGGCGGGTTCTGGAGCCGGCTGGTCGTGCTGATACTCACGTTCGTTGTCGGTGGTCTCGTGCTCAATGCTCAATACTCCAGCGAGCAGATCGTGACGCTGCTTTCCCTTGACGTCCCTGCGGCGAAGTGGACTGGCACGTTCCTGCTGGTCGTTGGCGTGCCGCTGCTGGTGATTCTCTTCGGCAATCTCTACTGTGGCTATGTGTGTCCCCTGGGTGCCGCACAGGAACTGCTCAGCTACCTGTTGCCGCGGCGCTTCAGACCGGCCGTCGAGCACAACCGGATGCGTCCGGCCCGGATCGTGCGGCACGCCGTGCTCTTCACGCTGATCGTGGTGTTCTTCCTGTCCCGCCACCGGACGGCCCTCTCAGGCGATCCACTGATTCGTATCTTCAGTCTCCAGGCTTTGATGGACCCGGCTGTGCCTTCCTGGATGTGGATCGTCATGGCCGTGGTCTTGGTCGGCTCGCTGTTCATCGTTCGCTTCTGGTGCCGATACCTCTGTCCGACAGGGGCCTTCCTGTCGCTGCTGAATCATCTCACGTTGCTGAAGCGGTGGCTGCCGGCCAAACGCTTTGGTCGCTGCGAATTTGGCGTGACTGCGAGCGAGCACATTGACTGCATTCACTGCGATCGTTGCCGGTATCCGGTGGTGAAGGATGGAGACGCGAGATCTTGCGTCTCTATGATAGGGGCCTCGCCGCATCCATTCCTCCTGGCCGTGGTGGTCGCGGGTGTGGTCATGGCGGGCGTGTCCATCCGCCAGTTCCGCCGGGTGATGCCGGTCGTGCTGGAGGGCCCCGCTGCAACAGTCGGCGCCGCGGGCCAGCCCAGGGACGTGGACCTGCAACGGATCCGTACCCTGATCGAGCAGGGAGGGCTGTCCGATAGGGAGGCGGAGCACTACAAGAAGCTCGACGAGACCGGCCCATAGAGGCGAATATCGTCGGGTGGTATGATGCAGGGACCGGTTCACGCATCGGCAGATGCACCTTGAGGAGTGATTCTATGCGGCTTGTTGTGGCGATGTTCGTGATTGTCGGCGGTCTCACTGTCTCGGGATTGGCTCGGCAGGCGGAGTTGGGTCCCTCCGATCTCAAGGTGACGGCGCTCGCGAGGGAGTTGCACGGCAAAGGCTGGATCGTCTACAGTGCGAAGACGGACGTGGGGGATTGGGACTTGCACATGATGCGCCCGGACGGCTGGGGTCAGCGCAATGTCACGAATACCCCGGCATTCAACGAGGCGGGTGCGAAGTTCTCCCCCGACGGTCGCAAGCTCCTCTACTATCGGATGCCCAAGGGCAACGCCGTGGACAACAACAAGTATGGCCTTTATGAGCTTGTTCTTGCTGATTCGGACGGGGCCAACCCGAACGTCTGGGGCATCGGCTTTCAGTGGGCATCGTGGGGGCCGGACGGGAAAAGCCTCGCGTGCCTGTCCATCCAGGGAATCAACATCGTTGATGTATCCACCCGAAAGGTGATTCGCAGCCTCCCTCGCCAAGGAGTTGTCCAGCAACTCGTCTGGTCGCCCGACGGCAAGTGGTTCGCCGGGACGGTCAATGGTCTGGGCGTCGCGTGGGCTATCGGCAGGCTGAATACCGAGTCGGCGCAGATCAATGCCGTCAGCGAGACGGACCGCTACAACTGCACGCCCGACTGGTTCCCCGACAGCACTCATGTGATCTACTCTCGCGGCATTGTGCCGGGCCAGATGGACTGGGCGCAGCTTTGGATGGGCAGCGGCGACGGTAGCGAGCGGCGCATGCTCTATGCCGAGGATGGCCGGCATATCTACGGCGGGTGTATCTCGCCGGACGGAAAGTACGTCCTTTTCACAAGGTCCAAGCAGGACCTCGGCGAGGTCGACAACTCGCAAACGACGATGGCGGTCATTCGCTACGATGACACCCCAATGGCTCGCGGTCAGGACCGCACCCGGCACAAGGAGTATCCGAAGGTGAACGTGGGGCCGCTGCTGTACCTCGGCCGGGGTTGGGAGCCGCACTGGACATATACGGAGATCGTGAGTCGATGAAGGTGGAGTCGAGCATGAAGATGCACGTGCGAGCGTCGCAGATGATTCTCGCATTGCTGCCTGTGATTGCATTGGCTTCGTCATTGACGGCTGCTGATGTGAAGGTGCACGTTTTCTGGGGTCATCAGGCACAAGACCCGGGGGCGTTCCACGTCAAGGCTCTGACGGAACAGGTGGAGGTTGTTGGCATGTCCGCTGAGGGGATGGAAGCGGAGGATCGGTGCCGGGAGGGGCTCTGGCAAACGACCGCCGGGGCGAGCGATGTCGATGGTCTGGTGCTGACACTGCGTTACGATGACATGCTCATCCAGGAGATCGGGAATCTGCACGGTATCTGGAAGTACCTGTTCGAGCACGGTGACGTCGATACGGCTGGCCGACTCCGCAACGATGCCGCATTTCGCCCGGACCCGCGCAGGCTGACGATCCAAGTGGATGAGCAGGGCGCGCGGGGATTCAGTGTAGCCATCGATCAGCTTCTGCGGAATAAGGTATTCTGGATACCTTCGCTCGATCTATATCTGGCGGTCGGTGAAATGCCGATTTCCTTCGAGGAGCACCAGAGACAATTGCAGCCGTGGCGCGGCAAGCGCATTCTGGATCAGGTCCATGCCGAGCCCGAGGCGACATACGAGCAATACACGGCCCGGTGGGAGGACATGGGCAGCCCCCAGTATGTGAACCCGTCGCAGCCTTTCCCGGGCCATATCGTGTGCATCACGTGGGACAGTGCGATCCCCAAGTTCGGCATCGACCGCGGCGCCGGCGTCTGGAGCGACCTGGGTAATCCGGACAGGCTGCGATTCTGGTACGACTTCGGCGATCTGTCGTCAGGGCTCGGCGACTCTTGGAAAGGGCAACGGCTGAAGGACGGCCTGCCGGTCATCACGACCTCGCTGGAGAAGAGTGGGATTGGTTACGAGGTCGAGCAGTTCGCCTATCCTTTGAGCGGCCCGCCAAAGGAACGACGCGGCAATATCCCGATGGTCCTGCTACAGAAGCTCACCTTCACGAATCGTGAAGATACCGTCAAACGGGTCTCCGTCACGATCCACCAGCAGAGAGAAATACCGGAGCCTGGGCAACTGAAGGTCGTGGCCGGTAGCGGGCAAGAGGTGTTCTCTTTCGAGAACAGCCTCACGCACGATGTCCTTTTCGCCATGGAGGGGACGGGACTGAGTATCAGCCAGATCCGCGAGTTGAATTCAGGAGACAGAGACGAAAAGTCAAAGAGCGGAACTTGGCGGGTGAAGGTCGCATTTGATCTGGCGGCGAATGGTGTGCGAGAGATTATTGTCAAGCTACCCTCGCCGGTCGTCAGCTCAGAGGATCGTGCAGGGCTCAGGGGCTTATCCTACGCGCGGGCTCGCTCGCAAACGCTGGCTTTCTGGGAGGACTACCTGAGGCGCGGAGCACATTTCCGTATTTCGGAGCCGGCGGTCAATGAGCTGTTCCGTGCAAGTCTGTGGCATGCGCTGCGTCTGCCTCGCCGGCACGGCGGGGCGGGCGACGATGTCAAGATCGATTTGCCATACTCAAACTTCGCGTATGGGCAACAGGGCACACCCTGGCCGGTCAACCAGGCGGTGTACGTGGACTACATGCTCTACGACCTCCGCGGCTATCACGACATCGCTGTCGAAGAGCTTGCGGCGATGTATCGCAACAACCAGGAAGCGAACGGCCGCGTTGGTGGCTACGCGAACTGGGGTGTATATGCGCCGGGCATGATTTACGCGGTCGCCAAGGACTACCTGCTCTCCGGGGACCGCGCGGCCCTGGACAAGCTGATGCCGTACACGCTCAAGGCCCTCGATTGGTGCCTTGGCGAGATTCGGCGGCAGGGCCCATCCGTCGGTTTGGTCCGCGCCCCGCTCAACGACCTGACCGGCGATGGTGCGTGGGCGTTCAACCAGGCGTACGTGTGCGCCGGACTCGACCTGTTCGGCAGGGTGCTCAAACAGATCAATCACCCGCGGGCGCAGGAGTGTCTGGCGGCGGCGAGTGACTTCAAGCGAGCCGTTCAGCGGGGTTTCGAGGCGGCAACTGTGCGGTCACCGCTGGTGCAGTTGCGGGATCGCACGTGGACGCCCTACGTGCCGTGCGAGGCGACGCGATCCGGGCGCCTGTACGACCAGTGGTATCCAACAGACGTGGACACGGGGGCGCTGCACCTGTCCCGACTGCGGGCGCTCGATCCGGCCGGACCACTGACCACCTGTCTTCTCAACGACCACGAGGACAACCTCTTCCTTGGCGGGTGGGGCATGGCGAATGAGCCGGTCTACAATCAGCAAGCGACCGTCTATCTGCTCCGCGATGACCCCAAGGCCGTGATTCGGGCCTTCTACAGCATGATGGCCTGTGCGTTCAGTCACTCAGTCTTCGAGCCGGTGGAGCATCGCTGGGCGTGGGGCCAGTACTTCGGCCCACCCAGCACCGACGGCGCCTGGTTCGAGCTCTATCGTCATATGCTCATTCACGAACTGGACGATGACACCCTGCTCCTGATGCAGGCGGCACCCAGGAAATGGCTGGAAGGCGGCAAGAGCATTGAGGTCCAGCGAGCGCCCACTTACTACGGCCGAATGTCGATGAGGGTGGACAGTCACGCCGCCTCCGGCACGATCGTCGTGGAGATCGACATGCCGGACCGCACATCCCCCAGGGTTCTTCTGGTCCGCCTGCGACATCCACAAGGCATGCCCATCCGCTCGGTGGTCGTCAATGGTGCGGCCTGGACGGACTTCAATATTCGAAAGGAATGGCTGCGAATCGAGCGGCCAGACCAGCGACATTACTCTATCGTCGCGTCCTACCGATGAAAGGAGAAGGTATGATCCGACACTTCCTGGTGAGCGTGATGGTTTTGCTGTGTGCGGCGGCGGCATTCGCTCAGAATGAACCGGTGCAGGTGACAGTCTCGCTGAACGAGCGGCTGGGGCCGATGAAGATCGACCAGTTTGCCCTGGGGCAGGGCGGTTTGTCCGAGGACCCGATGTGGGATAGCCGCATCGCGGAGGTTCGGGCGCTCCGCCCCAGGATCATCCGCCTATTCATTCAGGAGTACTCCGATCTGCTGCCCGCCAAAGGCAAGTACCACTTTGAGACGCTGGACCGCAGCGTCGAGATGATTCTCCGGGCCGGGGCCAAGCCGCTCATGTGCATCTGCTTCAAGCCCCGTGTTCTGTTCCCAGTGGTCGATCACGACGTCGTCGAGCCGAACGACTACGGCCAATGGGAGGAACTGATCTTTCATCTCGTCCGTCATTATTCACAGCGCGGGGCCGGCATTCGCTACTGGGAAGTGGCCAACGAGCCCGACATCGGCGAGAGCGGCGGCTGTCCCTACCGTTTCAAGCCAGACAGCTACTGTCGTTATTACCAACACACGGTCTCTGCGATCCTCCGTGCCGACCCGAATGCTCTGGTCGGCGGTCCGGCTCTGGCCTGGTGGGGTTCGCCGATTCTGCCGGCATTGCTGGACCTGTGCAGCCGGGACAAGGTGCCCCTGCATTTTGTTTCCTGGCATATCTATAGCAGCGATCCAAAGCAGATTCGCGGCACGATCGACGGGATGCAGGCACTTCTCAGGAAATACCCCGACCTGCATCCGGAGACTTTCCTTGACGAGTGGAACCTGAATCTGGGGTTTCCGCCGTCGGACCCAAGGATTCAGCCGTGTTTTGTGGCGGAGGTCGCCTGGCAGATGAAGGACGCGGGTCTGGACTACTCGTGCTACTACCACATCCGCGACTACCACGTGCAGTTCGAGCGGTTCGTGCCGTTCATGTCCCCCGGCGGTACGGCGTTCATGGCCGGCTGGTGGAACCGCATGCCACAGTTCGATGGGCTGTTCGATTTCCAGGACAACGTGCGGCCTGCGTACTTCACGTTCAAGCTGCTGTCACGGCTGACCGGCGACCGCTTGCAGATGACCTCGACCGGCGCCAACGTACATGGCCTGGCCGCCCGCGACGATAGGTACTCCGCCTACCAGTACAATGTCCTGCTGTGGAATTTCTCCGGTTCGCCCGTTCCCGTGGAGCTTGCCCTGAAGGACGTCCCCGGCCGCCTGACGGCCAAGCCGATTGTCCTCGACGCCGCGACGGCGAGCAACGATGAGATCGCCCGCCTGCGGCCGGAAAGCTCCTTCGAGATCAGGCCCGAGCAGCCGACGATTCGTGCTTCCGTGGAACCCTACGAGATACGCTTCTGGTCCTTCGAGCGGCGTTGATCGAGCGTCTGTCATCGCTACTGACACGGGCCCTGCACCTTGCCTGCAAGCTCATCGAGAACCGCAAATGGCAGCACGCGGTATTCGGAGGTGACGTAGAATCCTTGCCGGATCTCCGTGTATTCGACGTGCCCGTCGAGGAAGGCCACGTCATGGTGGTCTGTCCTGCCGTGCCACTCGGCCTGTTCCTTCCATTCGACTTCGGGAAGCGGCGTGGGGTTCCACTGGTTGACCCATCCGTAGTCGCCGATGAGGATCATGAGGGAGTGATTGGCCACTTGGTTCAGGTTCAGATTCGGCAGCCTTTTAGCGATTTCCAGATCCAGTTCTGCCGTACAGGCGCTGAACGGCTTGCAGCTATCCGGCCCGACCAGGAAGATGTTGGTCTGATAGCTCGTCCCATTCGTACGGTAGGCCTTTTCGAGGTAGAACCAGCCTGGAATCCCGCCGCGGTCCGACGGGCAGCAGAAGACCTTGGCCGTGCGCTCGGTGACGCCGTCTGGATCGGGCAGCCCAACCCAGGGGTTCAACGGGCGAGGCCACCAGCCCTTCTCGTTCTGCAGTCCTCGCCAGCCACCGTAGTTCACATTGGCGTTGGGTCGCTGGTAGAAACGGCCGTTGTGATCGTCGAGATAGGCGATCCACGCCGTCGCAAGCTGTCGGAGATTCGCGCCACAACGGACAAGCCTCGCCGAAGCCCTGGCCCGGCCCAGAGAAGGCAGGAGAATCGCGACGAGCAGGGAGACCACGGCCAGCACGACCAGCAGTTCGATGAGCGTGAAAGCGCTGCCGGCGCGGCGCTCTGCGGTAGCTCTGCGCGGCAGTCCATTCGCGTCTTTTCTCTTTCGTGTCATCGAAGTCTCCCTGGCTCGACGGTCTTCTCCGGCGCACCGGCCGGTGACGGTTCCTTGGTCCGTGGCGATCCATGGAGATCGAACAGGAAGGCTGAATCTCGCACCGGCTGGCTGTTTCGCATCAGGAGGTCCGCGACGAGTCGTGCGGCCCCCTCCGCCACCGCCTTCTGCTCCCGGGCCATCTGGAGCGCCCGGTCCGCCGTTTTCTCCGCGTTTCGCCGGGCGGTGCATTCCCGTCGATAGAAGTGAAAGCTGACGGAGGCGGCGCTGCACAGGATGATCAGCAGCGAGGTGACGACCGTGGCGGTGTAGCGGTGTCTCGCGACGATCTTGCGAAGGAGGTAGAGGGAGCTGACGGACTTGGCGACAATCGGCAAGCCGTCCAGCCACCGTTGCACGTCCTGCTTCAACTCCCCGGCGGACTGGTATCGTTGATCCGGGTCTTTTGCAAGACACTTCAGGAGGATTGCCTCCACGTCGGAATCGAACCGGCCGATCGCCCGTCTGGGCCTGACCGGCTCCGTGTACTGGATGTTCGTTAGAGCATCGAGGATCGCGCCCTGGACGTCGTACGGCAGTCTGCCCGTACACATCTGATAGAGGATCACGCCGAGGGAATAGACATCCGTTCGCACGTCCACCAGGTCGGATCGGCCGGCCGCCTGCTCCGGGGACATGTAGACTACGGTGCCCTTGATCTGGCCGGTGATCGTGGGCATGATCGATCCGTCCGTCGAAGTGCCCAGACCCGTGGCGGTCTTCGCGAGGCCGAAGTCGAGAATGTGGGGCTCGTCCCGTTCATCCACGAGGATATTGGAGGGTTTGAGGTCTCGGTGGATGACGCCTCGCTGGTGCGCGTGAGCGACGGCGTCACAAATCTTGCTGAACAGGATAAGTTTTTGCCTGATCGAAAGGGCTTTCGACTGCACGTGGCGGTCCAACGGCTGGCCGTGGACGTAACTCATGGCGAAGTAGTACTGGCCCTGGGAGATGCCGCTGTCTCGAATGGCGACGATGTTCGGATGGTTGAGACTGGCCGCCAGCTCCACTTCCTGCCGGAAGTATTGGCGGGCCTTGGCCGAGCCGATCAAGCTGGGCAGCAGGACCTTGAGAGCGACCTTCGCTTTGGTGGCCTTGTGCACGGCCTTGTAGACCACCGCTTGGCCGCCTTGCGGCAGCTCTTCGAGGATCTGGTAGCCTTCGAACAGGACGTCGGGCCCGGCTCGACCGTCCCGTTCGCCGGGCCGAACGTCGGACGGCCGGGGCATGGACGATGTCAGCGGCGGCTCGCGCTCGGGAGCGGCTTGGGTTCCCGTCGCCTGCCGGGTGGCGTCTTGTGCCCGGCTGGAATCGATTGTCCCGTCCGGGTCGCCGGCATGAGCCAGCTCGATCCGCTTTCGGCATGGCTCACAGGTGGCGATATGAGCTTCCACGGACGCCGCTTCGTCCGCAGAGCACAGACGCCGCACATAACGCTGGACAATCTCATGGCTGAGGCAGTGATCCATCTTGTCCGCTCCCAGGCCGCGATCGCTCCTGCTGACAGGCCGTAGCGGCTCGCTGAAACAGCTCCACGAACTCCACCGGCATCCAAGTCTTGCGAGCCAGTTTCTCGAAGGACGATCCGAGGGACTCGTGCGAGTACGTCGTGATCTTCACTCCACGATACACCAACGCATGGGCGATGGCAGCGAAGTAGACCACGCTCATGACCGCGTGCTCCGCCTCGGACCCTTCGCCGGCCGCTTGTGCTTTGGCGTGGTCTCTGATTCGCCTGATCGTGGCGAGCCGGGCTCGAGGATCCAACAGGAGCCGGCCGATCGACCGTTGTCCATTTGACCCTTCTTTGTGCAACAACTGTCTCACGAGTTTCGACCACACCCCCTCTCTGGCGTTGTCACAGAGCCACGCGCCCCCAAGGCGGGCCTCAAGAAGCTCGGCAATCTCTTGATCCGACTTGTTTCTCTCGCCGCGTTCGAGATCGAGGGTGATCCCGAGAAGCCGAGCCACGCTCCTTGGCTTCGCGCGATCCGCGAGTCCCTTCGTCGCGGCGTTGTCCTGATTGTTCGTTCGGCTGTTCATTGTCGTATGCTCATCTGTAGGTGAGACCATTCTACTGTTTGATACGCGAAAGCAGCCATGCCATTGCGCTATCGCGACAGGATCGCCATCAGATCGCGGATTTCCTGTTCGACCTCTTCGTCAGACCTGACGTATTGGCTGACGCGATCCCGCATCGCCGTCTGGAAGCGGCGTTTGACCGTCACGATCATGTTCTCGGCCTTGACAGGTGCAGGAAGGCTGAACCGGTCGCAGAGCCGGCCGAGCGATGGTGGTTCCTGGCCGGTGAGAATGGGCTCCAGAACGCGCAGGCGGAACAACTGCCAGTGGACTTCCTTACCGTCGTCGGCACACTGACGCTCGACCTGCGCGAGGACCTCCTTGAGCAAATCCAGCGCCCAGGCATATGTGAATGCCTCCTCCGGTCCCAGGCACGCGTCGGGCAGCGAGATCGCGTCGGACGTATCATCCAGCGGGGTCGTCCCCTTTGTCGGGCGACGTTTCGCCGCCGCCTCGTGTCGATGAGCGCTGATCACGTACCGATCCAGGGCGGTCAGCAGGAACGTGCGAAAGCGTCCTTTGCTCTCGTCGGCCTGCTCGATCAATTGACGCCCGATGACGACCTCATGGAAGAACCCCTGGGTCAGATCCTTGGCCTGCTCGTTGTCACATCCCTTGCGGCGGAGGTAACTATAGACAGGCCTCCAATACCTGGCGGTCAGCTCGTCCAGGACTGCCTTCTGCTGGTCCGGACTCAGCCCTGTAAAGGCGTGCATCTGCGACCATCGTGTGGCCGTGAAGGTGCTTCGCAGTCCTCCCATGTCGGTCTTGTCCAGTCGTCTCATCGTGCGCCTCCAGTGCATACGATGGAGGTTGGCAGGGCCAGGTCGGCGCCATTTGCGCCGGCGATGTCCGTGGCCTGGACGATCTTGGCGGTCGGAGGAATCCTGGCCAGACGCGGCATATGAGCGAATTGCTCCTTCATGCCGGGCCGCGGCGGGAGCTTGGCTGTATTGAATCCCAGCACCCATAGATCGCCTGTTGCCGGGTCTTCCGTGACCGACGACACCAGGGCCATGCCGTTGATCGTGATCTCCCGGACCACGGCGATATCCACAGAGTCGGCGGACAAGCCATAGATGACGGCACTGTCGGGGGCCTGTTGGTTGAGTTGCCCCGATGTCAGGTACATTGTTGTTCCGTCGGCGGGGACCGTCAGCCCCAGCGGATCGGGCACACTGATGGCTCTGTCTTTGACCACCAGGTCCCATCGCCGCAACGGTGTCGCGTCGCTGCCGTACTTCCACAAGATATCGCTCTCGTTGCGGCGGTGCACGTTCAGCAGATAGACGTTGCCAGCGTCGTCAATCTCGATCTCGCGCAGGAAGCTGCGCTGCTGGTTGTCATTGTCCGGCGGCAGGTCGCCATCGTAGAGCTGGACGATCTGCCAGGCGGATGGCCCTTTGCTGCTGTCCAGCTTGAGCTTGGCGGCGACCTCATACGGCTCATAGCCGTCCGACTGAACCACCACAGGCACTACATACGCATACCCCTGGGCATCGAAGGCCACGTCGAAGATCGGCCGGCCAAAGCTGCTCAAGCTTTCCCCCTGGACCCCGATGTAGACCGTTGCGGGACGACGATATCGAGGGTCCTGGGCATAGCTGACCTTGCCGGGGGCAATGACTTGCGTTGTCGAGCTGTCTGACAACTGGAACACGCCTTGCTCGGAATTGAGCAGATAGACGGGGCCATTTCGCCCCCGCGCCAGGCGGACGTTGCAGTGCTCAGGCAAGCCGACTGTGACGAAATCGGCCTTGTAGGCAGGGCTGCTGTCGAACAGATAGAAGCCGTACCTGAGAGGATCAAACGCCGTCATCGTCCACTGCGGCTTGCCCAGGATCAGCAACGCCTCCGGCCAGAAGCTGGCAGCGGCCGATTGCACGCTCCGACCCGATGCGCTGACGGAAGGACCTGCACTCATCGTCGGCAAGCCTTCGTCGGACAGCGGCATGTGCCAGCGGCACAGACTCCCGCAGTCCACGCGGGAGACATCCTCCAAGGCCCAATCCCACGAGCTGATGTCGAAGGCATCCACATAGCCATCGCTGCTGAACACGCCGTCGAGACAGTACCGGCTGTCGGCGGCCCCCTTGTCCAGGGTCGCTGTGCTGCCACAGGAGGCCATTACCAGGAGGATATCTTCCGAAGTCACGGACATGCTGCAATTCAGGTCCATACAGTAGCCACTGCACTGGACTTGCACGGTCAACGCATCGAAGGCCGCCGAGCCGTCGACTTCTCCGGATGTCAGGCGAAGGCTGCCGCGAGCCAACATTGCGACACCTGCCTGCGGCTGGCTGCCCACAAGCTCCAGCTCGACCCACGTCCCGTTGCTGAAATCCAGGTCCCCGGTCGACGTCCACTCCTCGAACGTGCCGAATCGCCCGCTGCCGAAGGAGCCGGGCCGGCCAGCCGGGGGCGCCGGCACTCGCCCGATCTGGACATAGTGCCCTTCTCGCCACGGGTCATCGTGCCCCAACAGCTCCGGCACGTCCGACAGATAGACCAAAACCTCGCAGTCGCTCGCGCTCTCGAACAGATACTGGAACTGCACCAGCACCCGCTGGGCGAAGCATCTGCCGAACCGCACCTTGGCTCGCGCCGGCTCGCCGTCCAGCGCCTGCATGCGCACCATCCCGTTGGGGTCTGGAGGATCGCCGGTCACGCGCGCGACAAACATTGCTTCCGACGTGTTATTCGTCGAAACCCGTGAGCTGTACTCCAGGAAATCATCGGCGTCGAACTCGCCGAGTGTGAAGCCGAGCACTGGTCCTTCGGCCTGCTCGGCGAAGACTGCCTCCAACGTATAGTCCCCGTCCATCAGGATCGTCGTCTGCTGCGCGGATGGATCGGCCACCCTGTTGGCATCCACCGCTGAGCCGGTCCAACCCGCGAACCGGAGCGCCGCGAAGGCGATCGTCGCTTCCAGTGGGGCGGTCTCGCCACTGATGAACTGGAACGAGCCCTCACCCGGTGTGACGACGGAACCACCTTCACCGGCGCTAATCGTCAGGGTCCGCCAGAGCGGCTCGTCGAACAGCAGCTCAGCGCCCGGGTTCTTCGCCCATATCTGCGGGATATGCACTCGATAAGCTGACGCGTTGAGTGGATTCCCGATCAGATCCAAATACACCAGCTTGGTCAGCCTCGCAAGTGGAGAAAGGTCGCTGATATGGTTGAACGGCAACACAAGCCACGTGATTTCGCTGGCATGATCGAGTCCGGTAAGATCGACAATGCCTCTGTCCCCTGCAAACAGTGATGTCAGCGCGAGCATATCCTCCGGTGTGGGGTCTTCCTTGCCGAGGGTCTGCTCGACGGCGGCCTTGAGGTTGGCGTCCGCGAAGTACACGGGCTCCTGGGCAATGGCGCACGCGGCAGACAGCACGGAGAACGCAACCGCCACCCACTTCGGTACTCGGATTTCCGTTGCAGCGATCATTTCTATTCTCCTCGAGTGATTCCGCCACATTCCGTTCCGCCTTCCTCCTGGGCGGTGCTCCTCCGCTGACAGGGCTGACCCGCCACGGCAACCTATATTATACCTTCCAGCCGGTCTGGAATCAATGTCGAAATCGGCACCTCTCGTTCATCCCACGGCTCAGTTGTCCTCCTTCTACACATGGATACGCAAGGGGGAGGGGGTCATTGCGCGTGACGCATCCGAGACCATCAAGAAGGATGAAGGTGTCGGGCGCAGGCTCAGTCTTCGCAGTGGTGCTGACCGTTTCCGATGAGGGGCCCGGGATGGCAAAGGAGGATTTGAAGGTGCTCTTTCAGCCGTTTGGCCGAGGCGTGCAGAGAGCCGAGCCGTGGTGCCACATTCGAGATTTGACTGCCCCTGGCCCGGGTGAGCTGATCCGGCCCTCATCGGAGGGATCGTTCCTGGCCGTCCCCCAGTACCCTTCATCGGTCGGTCGAAGCCGGTCCGTGGACGCGGCGCACGTAGGCGCCGGCGATCTCATGCCGACGCGCCATGCCAATCACCTTTCGATGGTTCAGATCGTCTACTACGGGCAGTGCCAGCAGATCCTCCTCCACGAACAACTCCAACGCACGATCCAGCGTGTCGTCGGGAGTGAGCGGCTGGATGCCGGTTCGCATAAGGTCCTCCGCCAGGGCCAGAGACTTCAAGGCTGGTTCCTGCAATGCCAGGTGAGTCTCCTCCAGGCTGACCACGCCCAGGAGCCGATTCTGCGCATCGACGACCGGCAGGGTGGCATACGGAACATCGCTCAGTTGCTCAATGACCGTTTCGAGCGAATCACTTGGATGCAGCACCAAGGTGTTCTGTTGGGAGGAGAGGAATTCGCTCACGCGCACTCCCGTCAGCACTTCGCGCACATAACTGCCCTGGTGAGCGGGCGAGCGGGACGGGCTCTCGACCTGGGACGAGTAGATCGACTGCTCGTCCGAAAGGATGAAGGACAAGGTACAAACCCAGAGGGCTGGCAGCAGGAGACTGTACCCGCCGGTCATTTCGCTGACGATGATGAGCGTGGAGAACGGAGTCTTGGCGGCGGCGGCGAAGAAACCGGCCATTCCCACGATTACGAAACTGGCAGGGTGTGGGACCAGCGAGGGCCAAACATGATGGAACATCAGCCCCAAGGCGCCGCCGCCACAGCCACCGATGACCATGGATGGGCCGAACACACCGCCGGAACCGCCGCTGCTGATGGTCAGGCCGGTCGTCAGGATCTTGCCGAACGCGATGGTCAGCAACAGGGCCACACTGGTGCCCGTGTCCTGCGTCATGGCGTTCTGAATAGCGGAGTATCCGAAGGCGAGTACGGCCAGCACGCTCTGCTGGCGCCCCAGACACAGGTACAGCAGCAGACCCACCAGTCCGGTCAGAAAGGCACCAATGGCCGGCCTGAAATGACGGGGGACGGGCAGGTGGTCAAAGAGCCGTTTGAGGCCATAGAACGAGCGCGTATACAGCAAAGCCAGCAAGGCCATGAACAATGCCAGAAGCAGGTATGGACCCAGCTCCAATGGGCTGTTGAAGGCGAGATCAGGGATGGAAAAGAGCGGCTCCCATCCTGTGTAGGCGCCGAAGACACAATAGGAAACCACGCTGGCGATCCCGGCCGGGATGATCACCTCGGCCTCGAACGCCGGGGAGCGATACAGCACCTCGGCAGCGAACATCGTCCCGGCCAGCGGCGCACGGAAAATGGCGGCAATCCCTGCGCCCATGCCAGCGGCCATGAGCACGCGACGGTCCGCGGCGCGCAACCGAAGCAGATTGGCCAGCAGGGAGCCAAAGCCGGCTCCGATCTGTGCGATAGGGCCTTCGCGTCCCCCGGAGCCGCCGGTCCCAAGAGTCACGGCGCTGGCGACAATCTTGACCAGCGGAACCCGTGGGCGGATCTGTCCCTGCTGATTGTGGTAGGCCGCAATCACCGCATCCGTGCCATGCCCCTCCGCCTCGGGGGCAAGCGTGAAGACGAGCAAACCGCTGACGATACCGCCGAGCGTCGGAATCAGCAGCAACAGCCACGGATGGAACGGATGACTCACGACGGTCAGCCAGGACAAGGCAGGCTCACCACCCGGATGGGGCTGCGCGTAGTAGCCGGCCCACACCCCAAGTGCATAATGCTCCGCGACTCGTGTGGCGATGTAGAAAGCGATGCCGCCCAGCCCGGCGACGATGCCGACCAGGGCCGCAAATCCCAGGAGTCGAACCTGACTCCGGATGCGACGGCTGCCGAGTCTCAGGACCTCGGGAAACCATCCAAGCAGGTACTCCCCAAACAGGAGTTTAGACTTGGCCATTCTCGTTCAGTGTACTACGGTTTCAATTGCGACGCGCCGCTCGTTCTGGCGGCTCAGGATACTATTAGCGACATCGTAACGAAACTCGAACAGGAATCAAGAACTTGTTCCTTGCCGGCGAGACGTGTCCTTCGCAACCTGTTCGCATTTTGTGAAATGGAAGTGGCGGCTGCCGGCGCTGCTGGGTGTACAAGGCCGCCAATCTCCTCGATAAGATGCCGAAGTCACTCCACGAGAGGGCCAAGGTGATGTTGCAGGACATCTACCTGCGAATGACCGATCCGATCGAATCGGCATTCGCGACGGTGCGGCTACGGACGGTGCGGGCCAAGGACAGCGGCAGCCGGACCGCGTGCCTGACGAGGGTCTTCAAACTGGCCCGCTGCGATGAGAGACACTGGCATCGGCTCAAAGGCCAAGAGTCAATCCCCGAGGTGATTGGGGACGTGAAATCCGTGGACGGGATCAAGGAGATCACCGCTTGAATCGCGATGGCTCTATCGCAGGACAAAGGAGGAACGCGGAATCGCCCGCGGCGAGGGAGTGTCGATCTCATCACCCCCCAACCGAAGCCAGCCCCGAAATCCGAACATCATAGGTCATAAGCAAGTGTCTTCCTTGTCGCGGCAGCCACATATTCGTACTCCCTCAGTCGGTCCCCACAGGTCCTTTGGACCTGCCAGACGTCCTGTCTTCACCTGGCCAGGGCGAAATTCTCGTCGCCGACGAGCTGTCTCATCTTGCGGCAGAATTCTGTGTCGGGATTTATTGACAGCTCCTTGCCGGCCGTCGCGTAGACCCTGCCTCTGTCCGTCTTGATCACGATCTGGAAGGGACGGTCGCCCCTGTGATGTTGGCAAATGCTGCGGATTTGCAGCACGGCTTCCTTCGTTACCGAGTTGGCGTCCAGCTTGATCCGCACGCCTCTGGCGAGCTTTTCCCGGGCCCTATCGAGCGGAATCAGCTCCGAGGCGATGAGGTTGGCGCGCTCGCGCCGGTAATCGGCCTTACCGCGGACGAAGACAACCGTATCCTCGACAAGCAGCGGGGCAAATTCGTTGAGTGTGTCGGGGAACAGGACGACCTCGATTTGGCCTTGCAGGTCTTCGAGGTTGAAGACCGCCATTTTGGAGCCGGCGTTGCGGCCGTTCTTGGTCAGGTTGTACCGGATTTTCGTGATCATGCCACCCACGACGATCTGCTTGTCGCCGTTGCCTTGGCCGTTGCTTTGAGCCAGGTACGCGGTGTTGGTGGTCGAGTAGTTGTTGATCGCCTCGGCGTGCTGACTGAGCGGGTTGCTCGTGACGTAGAATCCGAGGACCTCCTTCTCGTAGGCGAGCATCTGCAATTCCGACCAGGGGGCCAGGTCGGGCAGGCGCTTGTGGTCTTCGGTGTAGTCCACCTCCGCAGCCGCCTGCCCAAACAGACTCATCTGGCCGCTCAGCTTGTCGCTCTGAAGGCCGGCCCCGATGTCCATCGCCTTCTCGAGCCCCGCCATCATCTGATGACGGTTGCCGCCCAGCCGGTCGAACGCACCGGCCTTGATCAACGATTCGATCACCTGCTTGTTCACCGCTCGCGAGTCCACGTTCTCGCAGAAATGGAAGAGACTCTGGAACCGACCGACTTTTTCGCGGGCCTCGATGATATGCTCGACTGCCTTCTCTCCCACGCCCTTGACCGCCGCCAGGCCGAAACGGATCACGCCCTTGTTGCCCTGGCAGGTATCCTTGTACAGTGGCGTGAAATCCACGTCGCTGTCGTTGATGTCGGGCGCCATCACCTCGATACCCATTTCCCGGCACTCGCCGATGTATTCGACGATCTTGTCGGTGTCGCCCATTTCGTAGGTCAGCAGGGCCGCCATGAACTCGACCGGCCAGTGGGCCTTCATGTACGCCGTCTGGTAGGCGATGAACGCGTATCGCGTGGAGTGGCTCTTGTTGAACCCGTAGCCCGCGAACCGCTCGATCAGCTCGAAGATCTGCTCCGCCTCGTTCTTCTTCAGACCTTTGGCGACGCAACCGGCAAGAAACCGCTCCTTCTCCTTGGCGATGATGCTCGCCTTCTTCTTGCTGATGGCCTTGATCAGCGTGTACGCGTCGCGCAGCGGAATGTCCCCGAGACGGTTGCAGATTCGCATGACCTGTTCCTGGTAGGTCATGATGCCGTAGGTCTCCTCCAGGACCTCGGTCATGATGGGATGAGGCAGGGACCATCTGGCACCGTGTTTGCGGTCGATGTAGTCAGGGATCAGGATCATCGGGCCCGGACGGTATAGCGCGTTGGCGGCGATCAGGTCCTCTATGCGGTCCGGCCTCATCTTCATCAGCAGGTCTTGCATCCCGCCCGATTCGAACTGGAAGATGCCTCGGGTCCGGCCCATCGCGAAGACCTCGAAAACCTGCTGATCGGTCAGGTCGAGCTTCTCCAGATCGATTTCTCCGCTGTGTTTCTTCTGGACCAACTGGCAGGCCCGCTCCAGGACGCTGAGCGTTTTCAGGCCGAGAAAGTCCATTTTCAGCAGACCCACCTTCTCCACCATCGGGCCTTCATACTGCGTGATGATGTCCTCCGAGCCCGGTGCCTTGTAGAGCGGCACGAAGTCCGTCAGCGGCTCATCCGCCACCACCACGCCGGCCGCATGGACCGAGGCGTGTCGCGCCAGCCCTTCGAGCTTGCGACCGATGTCGATCACCTTGCGGGTCAGGTCGCTGGTCTCGTACGCCTGCTTGAGCTCAGGCTCCGTTTCCAGGGCCTTGTCCAGCGTCATGTCGAGCGAGAACGGCACAAGCTTGGCCAGTCGGTCCGCCTCGTTCAGCGGGACCCCCAGGACGCGGCAGATGTCGCGAATGACGGCCTTGGCCTTCATCGTCCCAAAGGTGATGATCTGCGCGACATGGCCGTACTTCCTGCGCACGTAGTCAATGACCTCCTGGCGGTGCGCCTGGCAGATGTCAATGTCGATATCGGGCATCTCGTTTCGCGCCGGGTCCATGAACCGCTCGAAGAGCAGGTCGTACTTGATCGGGTCCACGTCGCACAGGCCGAGGCAGTAGCCGACCAGCGTCCCGACGCCGCTGCCCCTGGCGCCCAGCGGGATGTGTCGCTCGCGCGCGTAGTTGCAGAAGTCCCACACAATCAGGAAGTAGCTGGAGAAACCCTTGGACTGGATCACGCTCAGCTCGCGAGTGAGCCGCTCCCTCACCTGGGTCGTGATCTCGCCGTAACGACTCTTCGCGCCGGTCTCGCACAGGCGGGCGAGGTAATCCTCCGGCGTGGAGCCGTCCGGCGGACGATAGCGCGGCGCGTGCCGGCTCTTGAGGTCCAGCTCCACATTGCACCGCTCGGCGATCGCCAGCGTGTTGTCGCACGCCTGCGGCGCCTCCGGGAACATCTCACGCATTTGCTCGCTGCTCTTGAGGTACACATCCGGCGGGTAGATCATCCGGTCCGGGTCCGTCGCGAGCTTGCCCGTGCTGATCGCACACAGGCAGTTGTGCGCCTCGTGATCTTCCTGTTCGAGAAAATGCACGTCGTTAGTCGCGACCAGTCCGACGCCCAGTTCGTTTGCCAGATCGATCAGGCCCTCGCGGAGATGAGGCTGATCGCCCTGATGGCTCTGGATCTCGATGAAGAACCGCTCGGGCCCGAAGATCTTCAGATAGCTCTGTGCAGCTTCTCTGGCGGCCTTCATGTCCCCGGCCAGGATGGCGGCCGTGACCTCGCCTTTGAGGCAGGCCGTTGTGCAAATCAGTCCCTCATGGCACTGCGCCAGGACCTCCTTGTCGATTCGGGGCCGGTAGTAGAAGCCGTCAACGAACCCGGTGCTGGCGAGCTTAAGCAGATTGCGATAGCCGGTGGTGTTCTCCGCCAGCAGGATCAGGTGAAAGGCTGCATCCGAGATTGTGGTCTTGGTCTTGTCGAACCGGCTGCCCGGCGCAACATATGCCTCGATTCCGATGATCGGCTTGATCTCCGCGGCTCTGGCCTTGGTATAGAATTCCACCACGCCGAACATGTTGCCGTGGTCCGTGACCGCCACGGCGTTCATCCCCAGCTTCTTGCATCGATCCAGCAGCCTCCCAAATGAAATGGCTCCGTCGAGCAATGAGTACTGGCTGTGCAAATGGAGGTGTGTAAATCCTTTATTCGGCATATCTTATGAATCCTATCATGATCCTCTATGAGGATCATGATAGGCCGTCGTGGCGCCCCTGTCAAGCACCTTCGCCGGTCTTCAACATCCCTGCAAACCGAGCCCAACCCGATCCAGTCCTTCGGCCCCCCGGCCGGCGTCACCATGCTCACCGCCGGCGCCGCCGATTTCCTCACCCTCCCTCGTCTGTGTCGCCTTCGTCAAGCTCTGGAACCGTCCCCAAGATACCCGAGTCCGGCAGGTAGCTTGACAACCATCAAGAACTCATCCGTTGGGCCTCTCGGTTGCCTTCCCCGCACGCTGCTTCTGCAATGCCATCGTGGATTCTGAGGCTATGGTGCTCTGCATGACGGAGAAGCCCGAGTCAGCAGTCATCCGGGAGTTCCAGATAACTGACTCTGACGGAAACCAGTGGGATTCGAGTGTTCGTGCGGCAACTGCAACAGTTCAAGCAGAAGGGACCCGCCAAACTGAACGCTGGGTGAAGCGCCATTGCATCAGAAGAAGATCGGCGAGGATCGCCAGCGATCGCCCTCAGGAGAACCGGATCGTGGAGACACAGCCTCGATCCTGGAAAACGTCAGTTGACCGAAGCGCGGCTCGTACTGATGAGAGAACAATGACGTGCACGATCTCTCTCCGGTCTCCAGCCTACGGTCTCCGGCCCCTGTCAGATATAGACCTTGTCCATCATTCTGGGGAAGGGGATGCACTGGCGGATGTGCTTCTCGCGGGTGATCCAGGCGACGGTTCGCTCGACGCCCAGGCCGAAACCGCCGTGTGGGACGGAGCCGTACTTGCGCAGGTCCAGGTACCAGTCATAGGTCTCGGGGTTGAGGCCCTGGTCTCTGATCTTGACCAGGAGACGGTCGTAGTCGTCCTCGCGGACGGAGCCGCCGATGATCTCGCCAAAACCGGCGGGGGCCAGCAGGTCGAAGTTCTCCACGACGCGTTCATCCTGCCGGTCGGTCCGCATGTAGAAGGCCTTGGCCTCGCGCGGGTAGTGCGTGACGAAGACCGGCTTGTCGTGCATGTGGGAGATGATGGTCTCGTCGGAGCCGCCGAGGTCCTTGCCCCACTCGAACTCGGCCGCCAGTTGGGCGTGCTTGGGGTTGTTCTCGATGCGCGTATTGACCTCTTCCAAGTCGCCTCGCAGCTCGATCAGCTCAGCGGCGATCTTGTCCTTCTGCCACTGCTTGATCTGGCCGGACTGCTCCTTGTCGAGCTCGGCGATCCGGTTTTCGATCCGCTGCTTTTCGCTTTGCAGCTCGCTCAGTTCCTGGGCGAGGAACTCCGCTGCCTTGGGCCCCTTGAGAATCTCCACGGCCTGCGTGTACGTCAGGCGGCAGAAGGGCGGTGTGATCCGCTCCAAGGCGGGGATGTCCGCGCCGAGCGTCTGCAATTCGCTGCGGTTGTCGGCCAGGACGCGTGAGGCGACAAAAGAGACGAGTCCCTCGGCCAATTTGAGCAGGCCGTCGAGATCGATGAACGCGACCTCCGGCTCGACCATCCAGAATTCCGTCAGGTGCCGGCGGGTCTTGCTCTTTTCCGCGCGGAAGGTCGGGCCGAAGCAGTAGACGCGGCCGTAAGCCATCGCCGCCGATTCGAGATAGAGCTGGCCCGTCTGCGTCAGGTGCAGGGGCCGGCCGAAGTAGTCCACCTCGAACAGCGAGGTCTGGTCCTCGCCGACGATGGTCGTGAAGATGGGCGTGTCCACGAGAATGAAGCCGTTGTCGTTGAAGTACCGTCGGATGGCGTCGATCACCGTGTGGCGGACCCTGCCGATGGCCCACTGCCTCTGCGAGCGCAGGTGCAGGTGGCGATGCTTCATCAGGAAGTCCACGCCGTGAGGCTTGGGCGTGATCGGATACCCTTCCGCCATCGCGACGACCGCTGCGCCGGTGACCGCCATCTCGTATCCCCCGACGCTTCGTTCATCCGCCCGGATCGTCCCGGTCACCGATAACGACGATTCCTGTCCGAGCCGCTTGAGTTGCTCGAAGACCTCGTCGGGAACCTTGCCCTTCTCCACGATACACTGGCACAACCCGGTCCCGTCGCGAACGATGAGAAACAGAATCTTGCCACTGGCCCGGCTGTTGTACAGCCAGCCGTTCAACGTTACCTCCTGTCCGACGTGATCCTTCAACTGATTGATATAAACAGCAGTACTCTCAGTCATTTCTCTGGTTCCTTATTGGCATTGGGTCCACCTGGGCAGCGCGGGCGAACAGCCAAACCGCTGGGGGAGGCTCACAGGTTGCTCACCGCGCCACTCTTGTTCAGCCACCAACTATACACGCCCACCCTGCCTTCGGAAAGTACCTCTTTGCAGCCTTGCCTGGCAAAGGACTGCGAAAGCCCGTCGGTTCGGCTATGATGCGTTCAGAAGGCATTGACAGGAGTGTCAAGACATGGACGTCGCCTGTTCCGTGAATAGCGTGCCGATACGACTGACCGATTTCGTCAGCAACTGCATTGCCCTGGCGACGAAGATGTTGGCGCTCCCTGCGCAACACGTGTGGCTGGACTATGACAAGGAAGCGGACGTGCTCTATATGAGTTTTCGCAAGCCCCAGAGAGCCAGAGAGACGATCGAGCTGGAGGGCGATATCCTGGTCCGCAAGGACGGCAAGGAAATTGTCGGCTTGACGATACTGAACGCCAGCAGCAGGTGAGAGGATCACGCCCATGAAGGCGCGTGAATTTGATAAGTGGTTTGACGAGGGCGAGGATGTCTCCAAGTACCTCGACATGACGAAGGCAAGGAGGCTTGGCCAGGAGCAGAAGAGAGTGAACGTGGATTTTCCGCTGTGGATGGTCCGCCTGCTCGACAAGGAGGCAAAACGCGGTCAGTGGCCAGACGCCCGCCTTGTTGTGTCCACGGATCGGCACCGACATGATAGATGTCTCCTGCGGGGCACAAATTTACAGCGGTTGCTCGTAGCGGAGCAGTCTCTGTTTGGCCTTGATACCGCCGGGGGCGGAGAAGCCGCCTAACGTGCCGTCAGCGCGGAGGACACGATGGCAGGGAATGACCAGCGGGATTGGGTTGCGGGCCAGGGCGCTGCCGACCGCGCGAGCGGCGCCGGGGTGGCCGATGCGCGCGGCCAGGCCGCCGTAGGTGGTCGTCTCGCCCGTGGGGATCCTGCGGCAAGCGAGCAGGACCTCGCAGTTAAAGGGGCTCAGGCCGTCAAGGCTGACCACAGGATCAGTACTGAAATCGACGGCTTCGCCTTCAAAATAGGCGACGATACGCTCCCGGAGGTCTGGCAGGAGGCTCTCGTCCGGTTGCATGGGCTCGACCGTCAGATCCAAGGCTCGGAGTATCTCGCACCGGGCGGTCCGCCGGTCTGGGAGGGGCAGGCACAGCCGATGCAGAACGCCATCACGGCCGGCGATTGCGACGTAACCCCAGCTTGTCTCGAAGGTTGTGTACTGCATAGCCCTGTTCCCCGGTACGGGCGCCGTCCGAACGCTGCGGCGTATTTCCTATCGGATCTTCTTTACGCGGCTGTTGGTGGACAGTCAACCCCTTCGAAGGCCGCCAGTGCAGGCAAACGCGAAATCCCGCGTTTCTACTGCCTCCAAGGCCCGTCGGGTCAGACAGGGCCAAAATGTTGTCCTCCATACGTCGAAATTCGTTGACGTGAGGGCCGGATTCTGCTATCAAAAGAAGTTTTCACGAAGTCTGGCCAGCTTTTCTGGGCGACGGATCTATGTCTCTGGACGAACTGAGAAAGCGCATTGACGAGATCGATGGGCAGTTGGTGAACCTGCTCAACGAGCGGGCGACTGTGGTGATAGAAATCGGCAAGCTCAAGGCGCAGGCCGAGCGGCCGATCTACGCGCCGGACCGCGAGAAGCAGGTGCTGGACAAGGTCGTGAAGGCAAACAAGGGGCCGCTGCCCGACCGGACGCTGGTGGCGATCTGGCGGGAGATGATGAGCGGGTCGTTCGTGCTGGAGAAAAGGCCGCGAATCGCTTACCTGGGGCCGGGCGGCAGCTTCAGCCATACGGCGGCGATGCTCAAGTTTGGACGCAGCGTCGAGTATGAGCCCCTGGCGGATATCCGAGGCATTTTCGACGAGATCTGCAAGGGGCACTGCGACCTGGGGATCGTGCCGGTCGAGAACTCCACCGGCGGCGGCGTCATTGAGACGCTCGATGCCTTGATCGACACCGACGTGAAGATCTGTGCCGAGGTCCTGATGACGATCCACCACAACCTGCTGGCCAATTGCACCTTGGAAGAGGTGGAAAGGATTTACTCCAAGCCGGAGGTGTTTGCTCAATGCCGCAATTGGCTGGCCTCGACGTTCGAGGAGACGAATACGATCGCTGTGGCCTCGACCGCCAAGGCCGCTCAGATGGCGACGGAAGAATCGTATGCGGCCGCGATCGGGTCGAAGGTGGCCGCCGAAATGTACGGGTTGGAGGTCATCTGCGAGAACATCGAGGACATCTCCAACAATGTTACGCGATTCCTCGTGGTCAGCCGCGAGGATGCCAGGCCGACCGGCGAGGACAAGACAGCCATCTTGTTCAGCACAGCGCACAAGGCCGGCGCTCTGGCTGACGTGCTGGCGGCATTCAAGAAATACAATATCAATCTGACCAACATCGAATCGAGGCCAAGTAAGAAACGCGAATTCGAGTATTATTTCTTCGTGGATCTGCTTGGCCACCGGTCGGATGAGCGGATTCAGGCCGGGCTGGAAGAGGCCCGGCAGCATTGCCTACAGCTTTCCGTGCTGGGGAGTTTCCCCCGCGCGACGGAGTTGCTGTAGCGGCGGCTAACACGTGCCGCGGGGATTCCAGGGCATACAGGAGAAAACGATGAGAAAGCCGTTCATGGCCGGCAACTGGAAGATGAATACGGACAGCCAGTCGAGCGTATCCCTGGCGAAGGGCGTTGCTGCCGGCTCGGCCGGCGCAGCGGACGAGCGTGTTGACGTGGCAGTGATCCCTCCGTTCGTATACCTGGAAGCGGTGGCGAAGGCACTGAGTTCCTCGGCCATCGCGGTGGGCGCCCAGGATGTCTACTTCGAGCCCAAGGGGGCGTTCACCGGTGAGATCAGCCCGGCCATGCTGAAAGACGTTGGCTGCACGTACGTTCTGTGCGGGCACTCCGAGCGTCGCCACGTTGTCGGCGAGAGCGACGATCTCGTGGGCAAGAAGGTGGCGGCCGCCATCAACGGAGGCCTGTTGCCGATCCTGTGTGTCGGCGAGCTGTTGGAGGAGCGTGACAGCGGCCAGACGGAGCCGGTCGTGGAGCGGCACTTGCGGACCGGCCTGGCGGGTCTTGGCGTCGAGAAGATGGCGGCGGTGACCATCGCATATGAGCCGGTCTGGGCAATCGGGACCGGCCGGACCGCCACGCCGCAACAGGCCCAGGAAGTCCATCAGTTCATTCGCGGCCTGCTGACGAAAATGCACGGCAAAGACCTTGCCGGGCAGACTCGAATCCTCTATGGTGGATCGGTCAAGCCCGAAAATGCCCGGGAGCTGATGGCCCAGGCGGACGTGGATGGCCTGCTCGTCGGCGGCGCCAGCCTGAAGGCCGACGATTTCGCGAAGATCATCCAGGCGGGCGTGTGACCCTGCACGCCGCCATTGGAACGGCAGACCCGCACCAGGAGGCGGGGCTGCGTCGTATAGTATGGAGCCGTCCTTTCCAGGCCGGCGTGTTTGACTGACTCATTGTTGAGGCGTGCCTATGACTGTTCAACCGGTATTGGCGGTCGGAATTCTGATGAATTTGGTAGCCGTTCTGTTCACTCTGGTTGCCGTGGTCCTGATTCTTCTGGTCCTGATTCAGAAAGGTCGGGGCGGCGGACTGAGTGCGGCGTTCGGCGGCGGTATGGCCAGCGGGTTGCTGGGCTCCAAAACGGGCGACTTCCTGACATGGGCGACGATCATCGTGGTGTCGGTATTCCTGGTCCTGGCCGTAGTGCTGGCCCGATTCTATAGGCCCAACGTCAGCGAGTACGGCGGTGCTGCGACCAGTACTTCACAGCCCGTGACGAAGGGCACGCCGGTGCAGCCGTCCGGTGCGACGTCGCAGCCCGCACCGCAGGAACCGGCGCCGGCACCGGCCGAACAACCGAGCGGCATGGATGCCGGTGCGACAGCACCTCAGACTGAGCCTCCGGCGACGCCACCGGCCGGCGGGGCAACCACGCCGGCTCCGGAGACGGGCGCCACGGGCGGCTAAGCACATGGATGAAGTGGTGGACGGCATTGACATGTGAGAGGTTCCTTTTCCAGCAGCAGTTTCGAGGCAAGAGCACACTTCTATGCTCAACAGCATGACCGGATATGGCGAAGCGGAGGGCGTCCTTGACGGCGTCTCCTACGCCATTGAGATCAAGGCCGTCAATAACCGCTATCTCAAGACGATTGTCAAGTTGCCCGACACGTGCATCTTCCTCGAAGAGGACATCGACAAGGAGCTGCGGCGCAGTCTCTCCCGGGGCACGATCAACTGCGTCCTTCGATTCAAAAGCGTCTCCGCGAGCGCCTTGTTCGAGATCGACGAGGCGGCGTTGAAGTCCATCGTGGCCAAGCTCAATGGAGTGAGCGCCTCCGTCGGCGTCAAGGGCCAGATCGATCTGGCCGGTCTGCTGGCCTTGCCGGGAATCGTTCGACCGGTGCTGCCCGATGAGGAGGCCGGTGCCAGAGTCAAGGAATTCGTGCTGCGGCTGACCCGGGACGCCGTCGAGAAGCTCAAGCGGATGCGAGAGGCCGAGGGCAAGTTCCTGGAGGCGGACCTGATAGGTCATTGCGACGCGATGGCTCGCGAACTGGAGGTGGTCGTCCAGCGCAGCGGCTCGGTCGTCGCCGAGTACGCCAAACGTCTTCAAAAACGCGTCGATGAGCTGTTGGCGGAGGCCAAACTCAAGCTTGATGAGGAGACGCTGGCACGCGAGGTGGCGATTCTGGCCGACCGGTCGGACATCTCCGAGGAGATCGCCCGACTGGACGCGCACCTGCAGCAGTTCCGTCAGATCTGCAAGATGGACGGGCAGGCCGGCCGACGGCTCGACTTCCTGAGCCAGGAGATGCTTCGCGAGGCCAACACCGTGGCCAGCAAGGCGGCCGACGCCCAGATTGCTCGGTCCGTGGTGGATGTCAAGTGCCTAATCGAGCGGATCAAGGAGCAGATTCAGAACGTGGAATAGACCGTCGTTGCAGGGGAACCGCCCGCTCGCTTGGGCGTACAGAGAACATGGTGCGGCGGATCCGATGGTATCTGACGTTGAGGTAAGATGATCCAGGCGCGCGATCAGGAGAAACCCCAGGGCAGGTTGGTTGTCGTCAGCGGTCCTTCTGGCGTGGGCAAAAGCACCATCTGTCGGGAGGTCGTGAAGCGGTTGGACAATGCGTTCTTGAGCGTCTCGGTGACGACGCGCCCCAGGGGCCCTCGCGAAGAGAACGGCCGGGAGTACTGGTTCATCTCCCGCGAGGAGTTCCGTACGTGCATTGAGAACGGTACGCTGCTGGAATATGCCGAGGTCTTTGGAAACCTCTACGGCACGCCCAAGGACAAGACGGATGAGGCCCTGCACGCCGGCAAAGACGTGATCCTGGAGATCGATATCCAGGGCGGCAGGCAAGTCAAGGCGGTGTACCCGCAGGCGGTGATGATCTTCATCCTGCCTCCGAGCGTCAAGATCCTGGCCGAGCGGGTGGGCCACCGGGGTCGAGAGACCGCCGAGGCGGCCGCACGACGGCTCGGCTCCGCCGACGCGGAGACCACTGCTGCGCGGGAGTACTATGATCATATGGTGGTCAATGATGATCTCGAACAAGCCATCACGGAAGTGATCCGGATCATCGAGCAGGCACCGGGACTGGCGATTGATGATTGACAATTGATGATTGAGGACTGAGGACTGAGGTAGACCAACGATGCTGGAAGAACTGAAGAGTGAGGAGATCGTCAAGAAGGTCGGCGGCCGGTTCAAGCTGGCGGCGCTGGTGCAACGGCGGATGACTGAGTTGCTCCAGGGCTCTCGGCCTCTGATTGAGGATACCGAGAATATGACGATGATGGAGATCGTGCTCCAGGAGATCTTGCAGGACAAAATCACGATCGATACGGCCACCCATGAGCGGAGGGTAGAAGCGATCGTGGAGCGGCGTGACATGGATGATGACGACGACCAGCCGCGAAGAAGAGGACGTTTCTGATGACCCCATGCTGAAGGATCTGAACATCTTGCTGGGGGTAACGGGTGGGATCGCCGCTTACAAGGTCGTAGACCTGGCGAGCAAGCTGACCGCCGGCGGCGCCCACGTGCGGACGGTGATGACGAAAAGCGCGTGCCGGTTCGTCGGGCCCAAGAGCTTCGAGACGGTCACCGGGGCGCCGGTGTACACGTCCCTGTGGAACGATCCGGAGGATCGCAAGGGCGCCCACATCGTCCTGGCTGACTGGGCGGATGTCGTGGTCGTCGCGCCGGCTAGCGCCGACATCCTCGGAAAGATGGCCAACGGCATTTGTGACGATCTGCTCAGTACGGCCTTGTGCACGTGTTGGGCCAGGCCGATGCTGTTCGCCCCGGCGATGAACACCCGAATGTGGGAGAATCCCGCAGTGCAGCGCAACGTCGCGAGCCTGCGCGAGATGGGCGTCCGGATGGTCGGCCCCGCCATCGGACGCTTGGCCTGCGGTGACGAAGGGATCGGGAGAATGGCCGAACCCAAGGACATCCTGACGGCCATCGAAACCATCGGTGCCGAGCGCCTCCGCGCTAAGGTTGAGAAAAGCACGGATCACACTATGTGAGCTTTCGTCGCGCTCGCAGATTGCTCCAGCAGGCCAAGACTCCACCATCCGTGCCGCCCTCCTTCCTTCAACCTGCCAGACTCGCGCTACGAGCGATTTCACCGATCCACTCCACGGTCAGGCCACAGACTGCTTTCGGGCCAAGACGCTACTCTGTAGAGACATTGGGCTCTTTGGCCGTCCGCTGACCGGCGAGGAGGGTGGCGAATTGGGTCGTCGATAGCCACTCGACCGTGCCGTTCAGGTGCAGGACGACGTAGCCGTCTTTCAGAAAGGAGGAAGGAAAGCGCTTTCGGGAGTAGGCCAAGATCGTGTCGGGGCGGGCGTCCAGACCGATCCATATCGCGCGATACTTGACGTTGCCGATGCGGACGGCACCCTCCACGTCCTCCTTGATGCTGTCGACGAATGATTGCGAAGGCAATGCGCTGTACCGCTTTCGATACTCCAGGATGTGCTGGCCAAGCTGGGTCATCGCACGCATGGCCTCGGAACGGTTCACGTGGTCCTTGAGCTGCACCATTCCGACGACCGCCGCTATCGTGGCGGCCAGCACAATCAACGATTCAGTCAGGAGTGCCCGTTGCCACCTGTTCATGCAAGGACTCAGGATTGTCGGCGCGCATGGCACACCCTGTGTGACTGACCGCGGACGATCACTTCCCAACAATCATCCATCATCGACTATCCTTCACTATTCGCACGCGGTTGCCGTCGACCACGAGCCGGTCCTCGGCGAACCAACGGATCGCCTGTGGGTACGCGAGGCACTCCTGCTGAAAGACGCGCTCCGCCAGCGTATCGGGCGTGTCGTCGTCGGCCACGGGGCAGGTTCGCTGCACGATGATCGGCCCCCGGTCGTACTCATTCGTGCAGAAGTGGACCGTGCAGCCACTGACCTTGCAGCCGGCGGCGAGCACCGCCTCATGCACGTGGTGACCCCACATGCCTTTGCCGCCGAAACTGGGCAACAGCGCCGGGTGGATGTTCATGACGCGGTTCTCACATCGCGGCGGGATCTTCCACAGGCACAGCCATCCGCCTTGGACAACCAGATCCACGTTCGCTGCATCGAGCTCCCGGACGACGTGCTCACTGAACGTGTCAATATCGGGACAGTCCTTCTTTCGCACGATCTTCAGGGGCAATCCCGCACGGCGGGTCTTCTCGACCCCTCCCGACGTCGAGAGCGAGCTGATCACGAGGGCGATCTCCGCATTGAGTTCGCCGCGGTTGATGCAGTCGAGGATGTTCATCGTCGTCCTGCCACCGCCGCTGATGAGCACGCCCAGCCGGAGCTTCCTTTGCGGCTTTGCCGTTCCCTCGGTGATGTCCCGCCCGGCATCGAGCGCCTCGTTCACCAGCCGGTCCGCCTCCTTGTTCTGCTCGCGCATGACATGTCGGATGCTGAAGCCGTCGAACTGCATCCGCAGGGCGTTCACCTGCTCGTAGAGAGGCCGGATCGAATCGCTCTTGACCTTGTACAGGCCGGTAAGCTGCCTGACAAGAAGCTCGCTGTCGCTGAACACGGTCACATCCGTCGCCCCCAGCGCACCGGCGGCCTCCAGGGCGCGGAGCAAAGCGGTGTATTCGGCAACGTTGTTCGTGGTCTCGCCGAGCACGAAGGCCCGCCCCGCCAAGCGATTGCCAGCCGCGTTCGCCAGGATGAACGCCGCCGCAGCGGGGCCCGGATTGCCCCGGCTGCCGCCATCGACGTGTACAGTCACTTTCATCTTCGCCTACCGAGCGTCTCAGTACTCCTGCGAGGAGCTGAGCACCAGGATCCTCGTGCAGTTCGGGCAGCGGATGATCTCGTCCTTGCTCATAAGCACGTTGACGCTCTCGGCAGGGACGCCCATGTAGCAGCCGCCGCAACTGTACGCGGCCGTCCGCCCCTCCTGCTGCTCGATCGTGGCGACCGCCTCGCCATCGTAGGTATCGGCAACCCGGTTGAAGACCTCCAGCGCCCTGCGCGGAATGGTCTTGGCCACCTCGTTCCACTCCGCCTGGATCTTCGCGATCTCCGCCTCATGCTCGGCGACGGAGCTCTCCACTTTCTGTCGCGTCTGCTCGAGCTCCTGCTTCTGCACCTCGATCTGCTTGCGGATGTTCTCACACTCTCCCTCGTCGACCTCGATGGCCTTCATCAGCTCCAGGATCTGGCTTTCGATCTTGGAGTTGTCGGCCCGCGTGGTATTGAGCTGGGTGAGCACCGCTGCGTACTCCTTGTTGGTCTTGGCGGCGTTGAGAGATGCCCGAAGCTTGCTCACCTCCTGATCCCGGGTCTTGAGCTCCAATTCCAGGCGGTCAGACTGCATCTTCGTCAACTGGCATTCCTCTTTCTTGGCTTCGAGGGCATTTTGAAGACTTCGGACTTGGTTTTCCTGGAGGGTAATGCTTCTTTTGCTGCGGGCGAGTTTCGCTTTGGCGGCCCGGAGGCGATTTTCCACACTCTGAAGTTTTGTTAACCCGTCTAATACAGGTCCCATTTAGGCTCCTCATGGCTGGCCGGAGCGCACCCTAACTGATTCCGGCACGGCAATCATTGAGCACAGTATTATGTCCGGCCGTCCAAGGCTCCGCAACCAAAAAATTGCACGCCCGCCGCCAGATTTTTCACCCTGGCCGCGCGATCCGTAAATCGTGTCCGGCCCGATACTTGGGTTCACCTGCCCACTCGGCTCCGGAACGGGCGTTTCCGCAGTGCCGGCCGGAGTTTGCATAACGGATTCCCCGGCCGAGACGATATAATCGCGTCGCTATGAAGGATCTGTTGAAACAACTGATACGAGCCGATTCGACGCCGGACAAAGGTGAAGCAGCGGCAGCCGAGGTGATCGCGAGGCGGTTCGCCAGGCATGGCGTGGACTGCCGCATCGACCGATGGAATGGAAACCGGGCCAATGTGATCGCGCATGTGAAGACCGGCCAAAGACGACCAGGACTGCTGTTTCTGGGTCATCTCGATGTGGTCAGCCCCGGCGAAGAGGCGTGGGATCATCCGCCGTTCGGAGCCGTCGAGGAAGAGGGCCGGCTCTATGGGCGCGGCGCCGTGGACATGAAGGGGGGGATCGCTGCCGTCGTGGCGGCCATCTGCCAGGTGACGGACTCCCGGGCCGCGCTACAGGGTGACATCGTCTTTGCCGCCACGGCCGGCGAGGAGACTGACAGTGCCGGTGTGCAGCGGTTCATGCAACACCGAAGCGACCTGCCCCAGTTCGTCGGCGTTGTGATTCCGGAGCCGACCGACCTCAGTGTTGTCACGGCCCATCGAGGCCTGTTCTGGCTGAAGATCACGACGCGGGGCAAGGCGGCTCACAGCTCCATGCCGCAGCGCGGCGTCAATGCGATCACGTCCATGCGACGCGTGCTCGACGCGCTGGAGCAATACCGGATCCCGTTCGAGGCGCACCCGCTGTTGGGCACGAGCTCGCTGAGCGTCAACACGATCCACGGCGGCGAGGCAGTGAACATCATTCCCGACCGGTGCACGATCGGCGTGGACATCCGCACGCTGCCGGGCCAGGACCACGAAACGCTGCGTTACGACATTGAGTGCATCCTGGCGCAGCTCACGACGACCGTTCCGCAGTTCGACGCCGAGCTGACCATCGAGCGTTCCGCTCAGGCGATGGAGACCGACCCAGAGAGCGACTTCGTCAAGAGGTTCTGCGCCGCCGTGGACGTCGATCTGACGAACGTGATCGGCTTCACCACAGACGCCTCGCACGTGTTGCCGCTCGGCGTCCCCATCGTCATCTTCGGCCCGGGCAAGCCGAAGCTCTGTCACCAGGTCGATGAGTACATCGGCCTGGCCGACGTACGAGCCGGCGCCGATTTCTTCAAGCAGGTCATCCTGAGATTCCTGACTTGAACCATGACCGTACAACTGACATTTCGATCAGCAGTAGAGTATGAGCCCGGCACCATCTACACGATCCTGGCGGAGTGCTACGCCGATTTCATGGACGCCGCGTTCCGAGACACACTCAGGCAATTCGACCACAGAGTCTTCGCGGCCCCGGACACGGTTGGGGCCTGCGCGATCATCTCGTCCGTCGGCGGTGAGACCGCCGGTTTCTTCTCACACGGCCCGCCTCAATACCCCGAGGTCGGCGTCATCGGCCACAACGGCGTGCGGCCGATCTTCCAGAATAGAGGCTATGGAACTCAGCAGATCCAGGAAATCCTTCGGCGGTTCGCCTCACGCGGGTTTGCCCGTGCACGCGTCTCAACGTCGGAACACCCCTTTTTCGCCCCGGCCCGCAGGATGTACGAGAAGTGCGGCTTCCGCCAATGCGGAACAACGCCCGACGACAGGTGGGGACCCTATCAAGTCGTGCACTATGAGAGACTGCTGACCATCTGAGGCAGGGCAAACGGTGCCGACAGGCGGCAACCGCGGTCGAGCCGACCATCCCACGGAAATACAGGCGCACGATGCCCTCAGCCTGTTACGGCCTGTGCTGATCGGGAGGAACACTGCCTGCGTCCGCCCCTTCGACTCCCGCATGTCCGCCGGCGTGTATGCGATGCCACAGATCAGCCAGGCCGCGGGCCTGCAAGAACAAAACAACGCCGAGGACAAGCTGAATCACTCCGGGGACGGCATAGCGCCAGACCCCCTGAACCACTTGGTCTGCCGCCGACCCGGTGAGGCGATGCGATGCAGCGTAGTAGAAGGTCCAAATGGCCTGGCTGATTTGCGGAATCGCCCGGAAGAAGACCAGAACCGCGACGATGGAAAACCCGATGGCCTGCACGTCACGCCCGGTCACGGCGCTCGACATGCCAAGAGGCTTGTCCTCGCCTACGAGCAGGGGAGCAAGATTCCGGCTGAAAACGATCAGCACGGCGCCGGCTCCCCCCATCAGCAGGAGCGGCGCCAGCATGATCAGGGCAGCTCATAACACCGTCAGGGGCTCGTTTCTACCCGTCCGCAGCATATACGCAAAGCTCCCAATATGTAGGAAGACGGGAAGGGACTCAATCAGTGCATAGATACCGAGCGGTTTCAGGGCAAACGACGCCAACTCATGTCTCGTCATGCTTCACCTCCACAGCATTCCATTCCATCTTCGCTTCGCACTACGGCCGCTGCTTCCCGCGGCCACGAATCCCTCATGCAAGTGCTCATTGTCACACAAAGCGGCCGGTCTCGCAAGGAACCGCCGGCCGAAGGTAACTTTTTTCGTATTTTCTCTTGACACAGTCTGTCCGGTTCTATAGCATCCACCTGTTTGAGTGTGAGTTCAGCGGAAATCTCAATGGTTCGAGTTAGGGAAAACACGCAGAAGCATTTGACGCGTCACACCGTGGCGACGCTGCTTGTGCGCGCCGCCCTGCCGGCCACCACGATCAAGGACGTCATGATCATGGTGGTAGGCCAGAGAAAGGAGGCGGCTCCCTAAAGGACCAGTTTCAGCATCGTCGAGTTCAAAAAGCCTTTCAGGGAGCACAAGACCCTGAAAGGCTTTTTTCGTTTCCAGGAACCAGCAAGACGAGCCGTTTTGCGAGGACGTGAGAGGTGTGTGTCAAATGAGAGGGATTAGAGAAATGGACATCGACTTCTACTGCGACTACGTGAACGCCGTGAATGAGGCGAGAGGCCCCGCCTGGCGGTACGACGAGATGAAGCCTTGTGGCGCGGACTTCAACAGCTTCCTCGTGGCAAGGGCCTACGACAAGTACCATCAGACGTTCCGAGATTACCGAAGAGAAACCGAGCAGATCGTAACGACACTGGGATTGGAGAGCTCCGCGACCGTGCTCGACATGGGCTGCGGCACCGGCGCCTTTTCGATTCATGCGTCGCCGCACTACCGCAAGGTCTACGCCGTCGATGTCGCAAAAACCATGTTGTGCCGCGCCCGGCGAAAGGCGAAGAAGGCCGGCCTGACCAATATCGAATTCCGTCGCGGCGGGTTCCTGACCTATGAGCACACGGATGAGCCCGTCGATGCCATCGTCTCGGTTGTTGCCCTGCACCATCTGCCGGACTTCTGGAAACTCGTGGGCTTGCGCCGGCTTGCGTCAATGCTGAAGCCGGACGGGCGTCTCTATGTGCTTGACGTCGTCTTCTCATTCGATGTTGATCGGCACCGACCTTCGATCGAGCGGTTCGTCGAGAAGATGAGCATTCGCACGGCGCCGGGCGGCCGCAGGGCCGCGGAGACACACGTGCGCGAAGAGTTCAGCACCTGCGGCTGGATCATGGAGGGACTGCTTGAACGAGCGGGCTTCCGGATCGACGACGCAGACTACAAAGACAACTTCCTGGCGGCCTACTTGTGTACGAGGGAGCCCAGGCCGGCAACGACCGAAAGCTTGACCCCCGCCGCCCGGCGGGTACGCTGACCCAGATTGCGATGGAGTTGGAGCCATGATGGAAGAACCGCCGTTGAGCATAAGGACGTTCCGGGAAACGGACCTGATGTTCCTGAAATCGATGATCCATAGAACCATTGCTGTCTGCTATCCGGGGCACTACTGTTTGGAGGCGGTCCGCTTCTTCATGAACTACCACGCCGAACAGGCGATCCGCCGGGACGCAAGGGTCGGTTGCACGATCATAGTGGAGAGAGGCGACCGGACCGTCGGCACGGGCACCCTCCTCGGCGATGAGATCAAACGGGTCTTCGTGGACCCAGGCGTGCAAAGGCAAGGCACGGGCCGGCGGATCATGCAGCACCTGGAAGAGAAGGCCCGCTCGTCGGGAGTCGCGATCGTGAGACTCGATGCGTCGCTGCCCTCCAAGCCGTTCTATGACACGCTGGGCTATGTCACCGTGGAAAAGACGTTCTTGCCGGTAGAGAATGACCGGCGATTGGATTTCTTCAGGATGCAAAAGGGAGTATTATGACCACAGTCCCGTTCCATATCGTGGATGTGTTTGCCGAGCAGAGGTACGCAGGGAACCAGCTCGCTGTCTTCCGGGATGCGCGCGGCCTTTCCGGCGACGACATGCAGAGGATCGCCAGAGAGATGAACTTCTCCGAGACCACGTTCATTCCCTCGAACGCCGAGCGTGACGGCGGCTATGATGTGCGGATCTTCACGCCCGCCGCAGAGGTCCCCTTTGCCGGCCATCCCACTCTGGGGACGGCGTACATCATCCGCCAGGAGATCCTCCGCAGGCCCGTGGAGCAGGTGACCCTGAACCTGAAGGTCGGTCAGATCCCCGTCTGTTTCGACCGTCAGGCGGACGGCCGGGACATCCTGTGGATGACGCCGAAGGAAGCGACGTTTGGCGAGGTGTTCGATCCCGGCGAGCTGGCTCCATTACTGAAGGTCAATCGATCCGACATCGACACCGACTTTCCGATCCAGTCGGTATCGACCGGGCTGCCGTTCCTCCTGCTTCCATTGCGGAGCCTCGATGCGGTCCGGCGCGCCGGCGTCGTCAGGGACAAGTGGCTTGGCTGGGTCAAGGACCGGTCGGCGAAGATGCTCTTTGTCTTCTGCCGACGGACTGTCGATCCGGCCAACCATGTCCACGCTCGCGCCTTTTGTGACTACTACGGCATCATCGAGGACCCGGCCACCGGCAGCGCGAACAGTTGCTTCGCCGCCTATCTGGTCAAGCACCGCTATTTCGGCGCCGACCAGATCGATGTCCGTGTCGAGCAGGGCTGCGAGATCGGCCGACCGTCGCTGATCCACCTGCGCGCCAAGCGAAGCGGCGAGAGAATCGAAGTGAACGTTGGGGGAAGGGTCATTCCAGTCGCCAGGGCCGAACTGGTATGACCTATGCTCACTTGAATCGCATATGGATGAAGGAGGATTCCTGCATGGCAAGTGATAGAGAACAAACCGCGTGCTGCGGGCTGTATTGCGGGGATTGCATTCCGGCGAATCAATCCCTGTTCGAAGCCGCCGCTGCACTGAGACAGCAGCTTGACGATTGGCAATTCGACAGATCCGCACGGTACAAGAGCACAAAGAACAGGGCTTTCAACGCGTACCCCGCGTTCCGGGAGACTCTGGACGCGATCCTGACGCTGCCGTGTCCGAAGCCCTGCGTCCAGCGGGGCGGCAATCCCAGGTGCGCAGTTCGCACTTGCGTGCACCGGAAGGGGCTCGAGGGTTGCTGGCAGTGCGCAGATTCTGAGACCTGCGCGACCCTGGATATCCTGTGCGCCGGCCACGGTGACACAGCGAGGCACAACCTGCGAATGATCCGACAGCATGGCGTGGAGCACTGGTCGCACGCCAGGGGCAAGCACTACGTGTGGCAGAAGTCGCATCTCTCAGGTCGAGAGTCCTTGACCACGGGGCGGGAGCAATGACGGAGTGGGAGCTTCTGGAAGTCCTCGGCAATGGAAACTTGGAGCAGGTGCGCGCGTTGTTTGTGGAGTACGCACACGATCTGCCGTTCGATCTGTCGTTTCAGGACTTCGAGGATGAGCTCAAAGGCTTGCCAGGGCGGTACGCACGACCGAGCGGTCGCATCCTGCTGGCCAAGCATGGCAATGCATTCGTCGGGTGCGTGGCGTTACGGCAGATTGGCGAGGGAACCTGCGAGATGAAGCGTCTGTTCGTACAGCCGAGATCGCGAGGCAAGGGAATCGGCAAGGCGTTGGCCCAGGCGATCATTGAAGAGGCCCGGCGAATCGGGTATAAGCGTATGCGGCTGGACACGGTGCTTGAGCCCGCCAAGAGCCTCTACAGGTCACTTGGTTTTCGGGAAATCCCGCCGTACCAGCACGTGCCCATCGAAGGCGTCGTCTTCATGGAATTAGAGCTTTAGGTCCTGGTGGTCCCTGAGGTCCTTTTCTGGAGCAATTGGAAATGCCCGTAGATTTCAAGAAGTACCACGGTCTCGGTAACGACTATCTCGTCATCGATCCGAACGTGCGCGACTACCCGATGACGCAGGCAAGCATCCGCCTGATCTGTGACCGCAATTTCGGTGTCGGCTCGGACGGCATCCTCTACGGCCCATGTAGCCCAGCCGCCCTCGGCTGGGAACCAGTCACCCCCGAGGGCGGGGGTGCTACACACAACATCCCCGCGCTGCGAATCTTCAATCCGGATGGCAGCGAGGCGGAGAAGAGCGGCAACGGACTGCGCATCTTCGCCAAGTACCTCTTCGAGAAAAAGTACGTGCGAGGAAGAAGCTTCAAGATCAAGACCCTTGGCGGCATCGTGGACGTGCAGGTCCAGGACGACACGGCCAATCTCATCCGCATCGATATGGGCAGGGTGACCTTCATCAGCAACGAGATTCCCGTCGCCGGCCCGAAACGCGAGATGGTCAACGAGCCGCTCGATATCAACGGCGCCGAGTACAAGGTGACCTGCCTGTCCATCGGCAATCCGCACTGCGTGATCCCGATGGAGCAGGTCAGCGAGGAAATCGCCCGCTCGCTCGGGCCGCACGTCGAGCATCACAGGATGTTCCCGAACCGCATCAATATGCAGATCGTGCGGGTGATCGACCGCGCCAATATCGACGTGCGCATCTGGGAGCGCGGAGCCGGCTACACGTTGGCCTCGGGCAGCAGCTCCTGCGCCGCCGCCGCCGCGTCGCATCGACTCGGCCTGGTGGACAACGACGTCACCGTCCACATGCCTGGCGGCGAGCTGCGCATCGAGATCGCCCCCGACGGTCAGATCCGCATGACCGGCCCGGTCGAAGGAACCTTCGAAGGCAACTTCCACAAGGACCTGCTCACGAGAATCTCAAATCTCAAATAGCAGATTTCAGAGGCATATGCCGACGTGGCCAAGACTCAGACTGGCGACCAACGCCGACTGCGAGCCGGTGCGAACCCTGGTCTTCACAGTTCTGGCGGAATACGGCCTCAAACCCGATCCCGCTTGCACCGACGCCGACCTGCGTGACATCGAGGAGTCCTACTTCAATCGCGGCGGAGTCTTCTACGTGCTCGAAGCAGAAGACAACTCCGTCATCGGCTCCTACGGCCTGTATCCGGTTGTGGAAGAGAGCCCGGAGACTGGAGACCGGAGGCCGGAGATGTCTACAGTCTCCAGCCTCCAGCCTACAGCCTCGTCACTCACCTGCGAGTTACGGAAGATGTACCTGCACCGGGACCATCGCGGCAAGGGACTGGGCAAGCGACTTCTCGAACACGCCCTGTCCGAAGCCCGCCGCCTGGGCTTTGCGACCGTCACCCTCGAAACCGCCTCCGTCCTCAAAGAAGCCATTCGCCTCTACGAGCGTTACGGCTTCCAGCCCTACCACGCCGCGCACCTATCCCGCCGCTGCGACCAAGCCTATTCGCTCAAGTTATAGCCCGCTATTGGCATTCGACTTGCTCCCATCGCAACCTCGGATAGTCCTTGCCCTCGCAGATCGACCAGACCGTCTCAAAGTCCCAGCCAGCATCCTGGAAGGTCCGAGCGGTTTGCATTCGCCCCGTGGGCAGGCCGGTACCCCCGTCACTCGCCTGTTGTCCTGAAGCTTCCACATCCCAGAAGCTCTGCTCGACCATGCCGTCCGCTTGATACGTGTCCAGGAAACCGACCAGACCGCCGATCTGCTCGCGACGATACGATGAAATCAAACCCGCCGCATAGCAAGTGTCGACCGTTCCTTCATTCCAGCCGACAAGACCACCTATGAAACGGTTGCCTTCGACGCTGCTTGTGGCGTAGCAGTTGCGGATGAGGCCGTAGTTCTCGGCGCACAATCCGCCCGCGATGTAAATCCCTGACCGGCGAGCGACCTCGACGGCGGCAAAAGACTCCTCGATAATACCCCTCCCCTCGTTCCATCCGATCAAGCCGCCAAGTCGTTGACTGTCCGGTCCTGCTGAAACCGTTCCGTTGGCCATGCACCGAAGCACCCTGCCACAGTTGCGGCCTGCCAGAGCGCCTACTCCCAGTCGGTAGCCAGCGCAGATATTGGCTCCTTTCAGATAGAGGTCAGTGACAACGCCGGCAGGACCTATACGGCCAAACAGGCCGTATGAACCTCCCCCGCGCATCTCTGGATCTCCTTCGCGCACCATGAGGTTCAAGATGGTGTGCCTATTGCCATCCAATCGACCTTCGAAGTCAGGTATCGGCGATTCGGTCCACTTGATCCCCGCCAGATCAATGTCCGCCACGATTCGAAAATGCGCCCGGCTTTCGAGCTGAGCCACCGCACCGAGATCCTTGGCCATAGCGATCTGATAAGGATCGTCGACTGTTCCAGACCCGGCAAGCTCGAGACGCCCTGCCTCATCAGAGAACGCTGCCAGTTCAGGATAACCGCCGTTCGAAGGCATGATCCACGTATTGCCCGTACCGTTCGACGATTCCCCCACAAAATCCCATCCAGCCTCCAGATAAGTCTTGAGTCTCTGCATGGCCGCGGTGGACAAGCCCGTGCCCCCGCCGCTGGTGACGTTGATGCCGCTGGTTTCCACATCCCAGAAACAACGACTGATTCTGGAAGCGCCAAACCAGTGATACCCCACTAAACCACCCAGCAGTTGTGCATCGCCCAGGCCGGAGATCTTTGCCGTGCTGTAGCAATGCACCAGAGTCCCATGCCCTATGCCCTCGAAGAAACCAACCAAGCCACCTGCACGAGAGCGTCCCTCGACCTCGCCCATCGAGTAGCACCCAACTATTCCGCTGGCGCGGTCGTCACCCACCAGACCGCCTACGTTGTTCTCTCCGGAGACGATGCTGTGACTGCACGAGCCTCTGATGGTGCCTCCGTTCTCGCCCGCCAGACCGCCGACGCGGGAGCTGTCGCCGAGGCCGGCCACTGTCGCCATTGCACGGCATTGCTGAATCGCGCCCGTAGCGTAGCGATTGCTCCCCACCAGTGCCCCGATCGAGGATCCGCCCGCTACGAATCCCGTGACCTGACAAGCCCGGATTCGCCCCAGATTCATGCCCGCCACGGCACCTGCGAAGACCGTCTGCTCATTGCCGACGACGTTCGCGTCAATGAAGTCAAGGTCTTTGATCGAGGCGTTCTCGCCCGTCCGCCCGCAGAGGCCGAGGAACTTCCAGCCACGGATCGTCAGACCGGTGATGGCAAATCCGGCGCCGTCCAGTCGTCCGCAGAACTCCGGGACGATCGCTTCGCTCCAGGTTATCCCGGCCATGCTTATGTCCCTGACAAGCCGGTAGGACGCCAGCGGACTCAAGTGGCGAATGGCTGCCAGGTTCTCTGCCGAGGCAATCTCGTATGGCGCATCAGGCGTGCCTCGGCCGGGTAGAGAGGCCAGAATGCAATCAGCGGCAAGAAAGGTCAGCTTTGGACGACCGGAGTCCGCGCCCATGAACCACAGGTCGGCAACCCCGTTCTTGCGTTCCCCCAAGAAGTCCCACCCGGCGTCGAGAAATGGCTGCGTGCTCCGCATCTGAGTGATCGTCAAACCGCTTCCCCCGCTGCTATCAGCAAGGCCGGTGGTTTCAAGATCCCAGAAGCACTGACAAACAGGACCTCGTTCCCGAAATCCCACCAAGCCCCCGACCCGATTGCTTCCCGGTCCGCAGGACACCCGTCCTGCCGCATAGGAGAAGCTGATCTCGTGAGGATCAGCGCCAACAATAATGACGTTATCTCCCGTGTTCCTTGTCAGATGGAATAGGTAGGACCCCGCCAGGCCACCCACCTCGTTGCTATCCATTCCGCCGATGATATTGCACGTTGTACAGCAGTCCAGAATCCTCGCATCATTGCCACCAACCAGCCCTCCGATGGCTCTGCCGTTGTCGCCTACAGTGACATCACCATCCGATGAACAGCACCATATGCTGCCGCTATTGCTGCCGGCCAATCCGCCAACATACTGGCAGTACAGATCGCCAGTAATCTGTCCGCTGGCCCGACAGTCGAAAAGCATCCCTCGATTGTCGCCCACCAGCAGACCCGCGTGCCAACTTCCCTGGCTGCCTCTGATATCGGCGGATTCCAGGGATACCCGCATCACCACAGCTTCTTTGTCTATGACGCCGAACAACCCCAGATGGTCGCCGCCTTGTACGTGCAGATTCGAGATCGTGAACCCGGCACCGTCGAAGACTCCCTGGAACATAGGGATCGGTGCGGTTGCCCATAGCATGCCGGACAGATTGATGTCACACATCAATCGATAGTGGGCCGACCAATCGAGCCGGCTTACCGCCCGCAGGTCTTCTGCTGTGGCGATCTGGTAGGGGTCGTTGGGCTCGCCTGTGCCGCCGGCGAATTGTACGGCTCGTGCAGGTATGCACAGGCCCAGCACGACCACGATTAGACAGATTGCGACTGCACTCTGGTGACTCCTGAATGATGCCATTTGCGTTCCCTCCAATAATATACGTAGATAGATGATGACCGGGCACACGGCGTGCCTTCATTCGCTTCTTGCGACGATGTTCCTGCGTGTCACTCTCGGAAGGCGGGCCTGTATGATAGGATCGATCAAGTATGATGGCGGACAGTTATGACAGCAACTCCGGCCGCGCCTTTCTGAACACCATTATAGCACGCAGGAGGTGCATTGCGACGAAAAAGTCATGAAAACTGTCCCGAATGGGGAGGACCGGCTATGCCGGCGGCTCGGGCTCTGTCTCCGACGCGTCCTCTGTTGCCTGAGTCGGTTTGGGTTTGAGGAGGTCTTCGGGGGAGACGATGCCGCCGGAGATGAGCATTCGGAAGCCCTCTTCCACCGTCAGATTCGTGATGAATATGGACTCGGCGGGGACAAGTTCGAGAAAGCCGGTCGTCGGGTTGGGGGTCGTGGGGATCAGGATCTTGGCAAGCTTATGACCGGCGCCATCCTCGACGTAGCCGGTCAGGAAGCCGATGGCTTTGAGGCCGGGGCTGGGAAAGTCCAGCACGACGACGGATTTGAAGGCGGAGCCTTGCGGCTGGGACAGGGCCTCGGTCACCTGCCTGGTCGCCCCGTAGACGGTTCGGGCCAGCGGGATCTTCAGCCAGACGTTCTCCCACGCCGCAATCAGCCGACGCCCGACAAGGAATTGGCCAAGGACACCGATCAGATATAGCAGGATCAGCAGCAGCAGGATCGTGAGCAGATAGACGTAGAAGTCCACCCACGCATCCGGCAAGCCGGCGATCCACTGCGACTTCTCCAGGCCCGACGCGATGGACTCCACGACAGGGCGGAGCTGCTTCGTGCCCCACCGGAACAGCCACCGCATCACCAACAGCGTCACGCCCACCGGCATGAGCACCAACATACCCGACGCCATCCGCCGGCTGATGTTCTTCTGAACCCTGGCCCGGAAACTCATCTTCTTCATGCCCATAGCACCTCATCTATCACGCCGCATACTTGTACCCGAGAACCGGGCTCTCTGCAAGTGGCGAGGAAGAGAGTCGCCCCGTCGAGAAGACGGCACAAATACGTACCTCTACGTATAGACGCGGCTTCCCAGGAAGTGGTACAATGATGGCCACAACGCATGCTTCTAAGGAGGAACATAGATGAACGGCAAGCACTCGCAGCGCACAATCTCGCTGGGCACAATGGCATTCACGGCAATCCTGTGCGCCGGCCTGGCCGCGTATGGCAACGAGCCGCCAGTCGCCGACGCCGGGCTCCCACGGTATGCCGCCACGGATCCGGTGACGCTGGATGGGACCGGCTCCTACGAACCCGATGACTCCGGCCCGCTCACCTACGCATGGCGGCAGATCTCCGGCCCACCGCTGGTCATCACGGGGGCAGATACCGCGACCCCCACGATCAGCGCCTTTGTCCAAACTGAGGTCATTCAAGAGTGCGTGTTCGAGCTGGTCGTCAGCGACCAGGAATTGACAAGCCCAGGTGACACGACTACGGTCATTGTCGTGCCCGTGTTTGGCAACAACATCATGGTCCTGGAGAACAACACCTTCGATGCCGATAAACCGACGTTCATCTGGTTCGACGGCGCAGTCGGCAACGATCTCTCAACTGGCGGCGGCGGCTGGGCCAACAAATTGTGGGAAGAAAAGGCGAACATCATCAGTTTCAGGTACCACGCTGATCCGGGTAGCTCTACCGGATGGGGCGCCGGACCGAATATGACCTTCTCCCGATGTGCGGATCAGATCATCGTGTTTCTGTCAAACGCCGCACCGAACTATTGTCAGCCCATTCAGACCGCGGGGCTAAGTCTGGGTGGAGTCCCAGCCATCGACGTGGCACTGCGTCTTAATCAAGTCTACGGCGATGCGCGATATGCGATCAACCACGTTACCTTCCTGGATGCGACGGTCGGCGTATTGGGTGCCGAGGAGTACGCCAGAAGAGTGGCCGCTTTTCTCGCGAGTCCGGTTGGTGAAGAACAGTGCTGGCTTGACTCCTACTGGAGTGCCTACGGAGGCTTCTACCCCAGTGCGTTGAACGTCATGTTCACGTCGTCGGATCATGTTCTTGCCACAAGGTGGTATCACGCATCCCTTTCCACGCCAGAGTCATACGATTTCAACGGGGGTGTTGTTGCCGGCGCGTACTGGTCCGTAATAGGGCCGGGCAAGAATCTTCAGCTTGCCTCGACGCCAGACGCTCAGATCTACAACTTCGCCTGGGATGGCGACGCCTACTCCGGCCATATGAGCTTCCATTGGGAATCTGTGTACCAGGGTAGGTTGCCGGAGCCCGTCACGCTCGTGGCCTGGATCGATCCCAGCTTTGCGCGTGATGATGCCAACGGGATTTCCCTGACGTGTTTGGAAAGCGAGAATGCTGTCGGCTACCAA
>JAFGJR010000273.1 GCA_016928975.1 Sedimentisphaerales bacterium
ACGAGGATCAACGATCCCTCGGCGTCGGCACTTGCGGCCTTGACGAACCCTTCCGCGTACCGAAGGAAGAAGCCCGCGCCCACCAGCAAGCCAATGACGGCCGCTGCTTTCAGCATGGCGACCCAGCTCCACGCGCGGCCCGCCATTCGGCCCTTGCTCCTGGCACTGCGCCAGGAGAGAATCCTGTCCTTGATACGCGTTCTCTTTCTCTTGTCTGCCACGTGCAGCCTCACCTCATCCACTCTCGTAAGGGCAGGCCCCTGTGCCTGCCCAGGGCAACCACAGGGGGTTGCCCCCACAGAACATCTTCGTCCGTTCGGACGGCGGACTATCGTTCAATCCGGCAATTCCTCCGTGCGTGGACTCTCCGCACGATCTGCGTGCACAGGTCCTTCATGGGCAGCCCCGTCCTCGCCGCCGCCTTGGGAAGCAACGAGTGGCTGGTGAAGCCGGGAATCGTATTCACCTCCAGGGCATACGGTGTGTCGTCGTCGGCCAGGATGAAATCGACCCGGGCAAAGTCCCGGCAGCCCAGCGCATCGAAGGACGCCAGCGCTGCCCGGCCGACGCTCGCTCGGATGCTCTCGTCCTCAATCGTGTCGAAGAGGTACTGCGTCCGATCACTGACGTACTTGGCGTGATAGTCGTAGAATCCCGTCTCGCTGCGGATCTCGATGATCGGAAGCGTACGGCGGCCAAGGACACTGACTGTGATCTCGCGGCCCCGGACAAACGACTCGATCATGCAGTCTCCAAACTCCGCATGCACCTTGCGAGCCACCTCAATCGCCTCGTGCCGTGTCCCGACGATGTGTACGCCGACGCTGCTGCCCTGCCGGACCGGCTTGACCACGAGCCGCTCGTCGGCCCCTGGCAACCGCCGCGCAAGCTCCTGCAGGTGCATATCCGGTCGGAATTCCACAGCCGCCGGCACAGTCAGCCCGGCTTCCACGAACAGTCGCTTGCCGGCCATCTTGTCGAACGCCAGCCAGCTCGACCGTGGCCCGCTGCCTGTGTACGTCAGGCCCCGATCGTCGAGGATTTGCTGAAGCTGACCATCCTCCCCGAATTCACCATGCAGCGCCAGAAAGTACACGTCAACGTCCATGCGATCCAGCACCGACATGTCGTCAGGCCGTATGTCCGAGGCGACTACGTCGAACCCCCCTTCGCGAAGGGCCTCGGCGACGCACTGGCCGCTCTCCAGGCTCACGTCGCGCTCGCGTCCCACGCCCCCTCGCAAGACCGCCACCTTCAACTCGTTCGAAGTTTGATGGTTGATGGTTGATGGCTGATTTTGAGAGAGTTGGTCTATCATCATCGATCTTTTCCGAGTTTCGAGGTTCTGACGCCTGATGTGAAAATCAACCATCAGAAATCAAACTTCAAGGACTACTGCCAGATTTCAAGCTCAAGCTGCAACTCGACATCGAATCGCTCACGCACCCTTTGCCGGACCGTGTCGATCAACTGCATGACATCACGACTGGTGCATCCTTCGGCCGCCACGACGAAATTCGCGTGCTTCTCACTGACCACCGCGCCGCCCACCCGCAGGCCCTTGAGTCCGGCCCGGTCGATTAAGGCGCCCGCGGCGCCCTCCGGCGGATTCTTGAACACGCAGCCGCAGTTCCTCGTGTTGAGCGGTTGGGTGTTCTTCTTGTAGATCCAGCTCTCCTTCACCGTCCGCAGGATTCGTTCAGGGTCGGCCCTGGCCAGCCTCAACTGCGCATTGAGAATGAACCTTGCCCGGATGTTCACCGTGCGGTAGTCGAAGATCAGCTCCGGCTTTCTCTTCTCGAAGACATTACCCTGGATATCCATCAGAGTGACGGCCTCGATGACCGAGCCGATATCGCCGAATTGGCCACCCGCGTTCATCCGGACGGCCCCGCCGATGGAGCCGGGAATCCCCGTCAACGTCTCGATTCCCGACAGGCCTTTCTCGACGCAATCGAGGACAAGCTTGCTCAGCTCGGCCCCGGCCCAGGCGGTGACCTGCTCGCCGTCGAGATCCGTGCGTCCGAACTCGTCTCCTTCCAGCTTGATCACGGCTCCGCGGACGCCTTCATCGCTGATCAGAAGGTTGGAGCCGCGACCCATGATGTGAACGGGGATGCGGTTCTCGTTGCAGCGGCGGACCACCTCCTTGAGCTCCTTCGTGGTCCTCGGTCGAATGAAGTAATCGGCCGGACCGCCAAGGCGGTACCAGGTATGCGGCGCCAGCGGGTGGTCCCGTTCAACGATTTCGTCCAAGCCGCTGAATGTACTCATCTGCCACCTTCCACACGTCGCCGGCGCCCATAGTCACCACGAGATCACCGCTGCGAACATTCTGCTCCAGATAGTCGCACACCGCATCGAAGCGTCCGATGTACTCTGCGTTGGTATCGTGCTGACGGATTCGCTCGGCCAGGATCTCCGCGTTCACTTCACTGCGGCTGACCTCGGAATCGCGAACGAAATAGATCTCCGGCAGGATCGTCGTATCGGCCTGCGTGAAGCTGCCGGCGAACTCCTCCAGGAGCGACTTCGTCCGGCTGTACTGGTGGGCCTGGAAGACGCACCAGAGCCGTTGCGGCCGATAGCGCTCGCGAATCGCTCTGAGGCTGGCTCGGATCTCGGTGGGATGATGGGCGTAGTCATCGAGCACGGTGACGCCGCCCAGTTGTCCCTTGAGCATCAGCCGCCGGTCCATGCCCCGGAAGCCGTCGAGGACTTCGAGGATACGTTGTGGCACGACGCCGATGCACGCCGCCGTGGCGATCACCGCTATCGCGTTGAGCACATTGTGACGGCCCGGCAGGGAGATTCGGGCCGACCCCAGATACAGCCCCTCTCGGAAAGCGTCGAACTGATAAAATCCGTCCTTCTCGCGGATGTTGTCCGCGGAGAAGTCGTACTGCCCGTCCAGCCCAAACGTCAGGATCGTGCGTCGGCTGCCAAGACGCCGGAGGAGCTCGGTCGTGTTCGGGTCCCCGCCATTGGCCACGATCAATCCGCCCGGCTTGGTCCCAAGGGCGAACTGGCAGAACGCTTGAATGATGTCCTCCTCATCCCGGTAGCAATCAAGATGGTCCCGCTCAATGTTCAGGATCGTCGCGACCTGCGGCTCGTAATTCTGGAAGCTACGGTCATACTCGCAGGCCTCGACGACGAAGTAGTCGCTCTGGCCGCCGCCGGAGGAGCCGCCCAACTGCGGGACGTCGGCCCCGACGACGAAATTGACGTCGACACCGACCCGCTTGAGGCTGTAGGCCAGCCAGCCGCTCGTCGTGCTCTTGCCGTGCGTGCCGCTGATGGCGATGGCGTCGAACTGGTTGACCAGCTCGCCGAGCATCTGGGCGTACTTCACGACGCGACAGCCTCTGTGTCGCGCTACCTCCAGCTCGGGATTGCCCTCGCGAATCGCGGCCGAGATCACGACCGTCTCCGCGTCCGCCGGAAGATTCGCGGCGCCGTGGCCGATGTGGATATCTGCACCCAGTGTGCTCAAGCGGGATGTCACGGCGCTGGCGGTCTGATCGGAGCCGCTGACTACGGCCTGGTTCTCTAACAACAATCGCGCCAAGCCGCTCATCCCCACGCCGCCGGCTCCGATGAAATGGAACTTCCTGCCTGCTACCTCTGGACGACTCATGACCTCGACCACCTCATAGCGGTGGGCGGCCTTGACTGTCACCGTCCGGGCGCCAATCTCCGGGTAACTCATTGCATCCCTTCTTCAAATAAGGCCTCCCTGCCCGAAAACATCGGCACAGTGTAGCAGAAACCCTCAGCAAAAAAAAGCATGAAGCGTGAAATTCAGCGTCACGCCGGCGGCATGAAACCGTCACGCTGCAACATGCGCGAAGAGACGCGTCCAGCCACGCCGCGAGCAGGGAAATGACACGCGAAAAGACATGGATCTCATGGTGTTGACGACGCGAAGGATGTGACCGAATCCCTCCTGTGCGCCGGGACACAAGCGGGTGTCGAGCTTTCACAACATGGGCAGTCAAGACAAGGGCATCAGCGCGCCCCTCTGGAGCGGCGCAGGTCCGTTTGATCCCTGCTCTCCTTGTTATGGTCCTGCAACAGCTTCATCGCCTTCTTGACGTCGGAGACCTTGAGCACGCCTGTCGTGCGTCCGCCTCTGGCGCCGGCGGTGCAGTATGCATAGGAGATGTTGATGTGTCCCTTGGCCAGCTTCTCCGCCACGGTAGCCAGGGCGCCGGCCTTGTTGTCCAGGTTCACACACAGCACCTCCGTCTCGTTGCACGGCATGTTCAGTCTCGACAGGAGCTCGCGCGCCTTGGCCGGGTCCTCGAACACGACGCGCATCACGCCGTGTTCCGCCGAATCCATCATCGTGATCGCCGTGATGTTGATCTTGAGATTCGCGAATTCCCCCAGGACCTGAGCCAATACGCCTGGCTTGTTGACCATGAATACAGAGAACTGTGGTGCAACGTACATTCCCTTTGCCCTTTCACCGTCCGTCATGTCAAGCACGCATTTCCACCCCGTGATTGCTGCCCGCTCCAGCCCTTGTCACAGGCTTCTCAACTCAGACAAGGTCGATTGTCGCATCCGAAACCGCACTTTTCAACCAGAATCTTGATCTTGGGCCCCTCGGGTGGCACGGTCCGAGAATATCGGCCCGATGGCATTCCAGAGTGTGTACTTGGCTCAGAAGAGGTGTCGTGGCCATGTGGCGAGAAAAATCTGAAAAAATGCAAAAAATCCGAGGCACTTGTGCTTGACTCGTCGGAGATGACGAGGTAATATACGTATAAGTACGTAGATAGCAATGCAAGCCCCTGGGTAGTCTCGCTTCCTCTCCCTCCGTTTGCTCAGGGGCTTTTTTATTGCGCAAGCAGTCTGACAACGCCCATCTGAGCCGCACCGCGTGAGCCAGCAAGGACCCGGGGTCTATACCATTGTTTTCGTTCGGTGGGCCGGAGAATGAAGTGTCGCCAGTCGGGAAAGTCAGCGCCGGCTGAAAAATACGTAGCTCCCCGTAGGGAGCATTCGGGGTCAGCCGACGACCGGCGAGGGCGGACAAAGTGCCCGTGTCCCCGCCCTGCCACCGGTCGCCGGCTGCTTGCGACTAAGAACAGATCCGCTGCTGCCGCTATCTCGGCTGGTATGTGATCTTCAGACGAGCCGCCTTGTCGGGCGCTCCGTCAAAAGACCAGAATCGACGGTCGTCCTCGTAACTGCTGCCCCCATAGAGGATTACGACGGCGTTGCCGCTCGACCAGCCGGGCCTGTCCACGATCTCCTGGAGGACCTGGCGGATGTCGGGGCTCTCATACCAGGTATTTGCGGTCCAGGGGGTGCCTTCCCAGTTCCACACCGTCGAGGCACTGGTCCCGGTCAGACCCGTGACCTTTCGGCCGTTGAGATCGCCCGGATTGTCCGCCGCCTCTGCCCGGAGCTTGCCCTGGAAGGCCGTCGTCAGCCCGTACGTGTAGGAGCAGATGCTCAGCGTCGCGCTCTTGATGAGCGAGCCGGGCGGGACCTGGATGCCGCGGAACCGCATTCCGGCCGTCGATGTACCGACGCTCACCGAAGCCCCATTGAGGTCCTGGGTGCCGCCGAACTTCATGGCGGAGGCATCGTCCACGCCGGCGGACACCTGGCACTCCACGGTGATCTCCCGAACGACGGTGATGCGTACCGTAGCGGTATTCGACTGGCCGCCAAATGGAGGCTTGCCGCCGTCGCTGGCGAAGAACGTGAAGCCATCCTGCCCGACCCAGTCAGTCTGGGGTCTGTACACCACCTGGCTTGCAGAGCCAGGCAATGTGGCCGGCACTTGTCCGATGACAGCCTTGCTGGCGGCATCCTCCAACTGCCCGTGCTGCGGAAGCGAAGTGATCGTGTAGCTCACCGCCCCCGGCGGATTCGGCGAGCCGTCATCCGTGGCCTTGAGCGTCACCGTCGCGGACGAGTTGATCGCCGCAGTCACAGCCGCGTCCTCTGCCACCGGCGGTCCCGCCTGCTTCGAGTGCAGCGTGAACGCTCCTGACCCACTGACCCGCTTGACCACGACCAGCACCATCATGTCCGACGCCGGCGAATAGCTGGCCGATTCCTTGCCGCCGACCCCAGTCTGCGTGCTGGAGGCCAGAATCACGGGCGTGCCGGTGGCGCTGGGAGTCGTACTGTAAATGTACAGGTCAAAATCACCGGTTGCCGGGACATCCAGGGTCAGGAGGATATCGCCGCCGCCGATCAGGCGAACCGACCGCGCCCACACTCGCCTGTCCGTCGCAGCAGCGCCGAGCGTCTCCGTCGTGTCCGGGATCCCTGAGTACGTCTTGGCGGCCGCCTCTACGGCGGCATCCGCATTCACGATGCCGTATCCCTCATATGCGTCTTTGCACGGCGGGAACAGACTCGGTCCCGTTTCTGCACGTTGCAGGGTCGGGTGGAGATAATCGTCTTCGCGTTTGGCGTTCGTCTCAGAGGCCGTAGCACATAGGAGCATCTTGACGTACCGAGCCTGCTCACCGGAGCTGAAGTCCCAGGCAATGCCTTGCTGCTCCATCGCCTCGATCACCAGAGCCGCACAGCCCGCCACAAAGGGAGCGGAGAACGACGTGCCATACATATTCGTGTAGTCGTTGGCCTGCCGGTCCATGTCGTAGGCGTCGCTGGAGCCGCTGTCCACGGACATGATGGCCGTGTACGTCAGCGAGCCGCCGGGAGCGAGGACATCCGGCTTGAAGTCCTCGTTCTTGCGAGGACTGAAGAATCCGGCCGTCGAGTAGTAGGTCAGCGCATTCTCATCGTTCGTCGCGCCGACGGTGATGGCCTGAGCCGCTCGCGCCGGGTCCGCCATCTTCCGTTCGATTTCCAGCTCGCTGTCGGCACTGTTGCCGGCGGCGGCCACAACGATGATTCCATTGCTGACCACCGTATTGACCTTATCGCGCAGCGGCACGCTCTCGGCGGGCAGCCAGTTGTCGTCCATGAGCCCCTCGCTGATGTTGATGATCTTGAGGTTCATCCCGACTCGGTGGGCCACGAAGTCATCCAGTGCGACCGAGAGGCCGTTGGCGTCGCAACTGCCGTCTCTTCGAAAGACCTTGGCCGCCGCCCACTTGCACGCCGGTGCGACGCCACGGAACTTGTTGAAGCCGTCGCCGACACCGGGATACGGCGAAATCGCAGCAGCCACCACCACACCATCCAGGATTCCGTACCGCGAGTTGGCCACGAGCGCAATGGACGAGACGTTCCCTGCCAGGGCCTGCAGGGTGGCGTCCATGGTAAGCGGAGAGTTCCCTATCTTGGCCCCGGCGGTTCCGACATAGTCGAGCCCCTCGCCGAAGGTTCCCTCTTTCCAATGGACGGGCATCAGCACTGCTTGCGATCCGGTCCAGAATGCTTGCACCTTCGCCGTGTAGAAGCCCACAGGAAGGAGAATCGGTTCGAGCACATGTCCCCACGCGGGATATGGCGCCGTGTACGTGTATTTCAGGGCCGAGTTGTCTGCGCCGCCGGCCTGGCCGCAATGCCCGCCGCCATGCTGCCGTGCCCATCGTAATCGACCGCTGTGGGCTCGTTGTCGTCGGTGAGGTCACGCCAATAGACACATCGGCCGGCCAGATCGGCGTGCGCGGCGTCCACACCATAGTCGATGAAACCGATGGTCGTGTTTGGGTCTCCATCGAAGCCGGTGGGGCCGCCCGCGAATCCGGGCTGCCACACGGGCCGAACGCGACCCGTTCGGGTAGCCATGTCCATGTACGGCCGAAGCTGCCAGATCGGCTCCACCAACACGAGGGTCGGACCCATCACGGCCGGCAGAGCAGCGATCCGCTCTCGCGGAATTCGCGCGTTCCAACCATAGGAGACCGCTTTGAACAGGTACGTGATCTCACCTCCCAGGGCAAGGAAGTCATCGATCTGCTGTTGTGTCACAGGCTGGTTGAAGACCAGCTCCACCTGGACGATCTGCGCCTCGACGGCAGCGATGGAGATGCCCCCCGATCCAGCGACCGCACGTTCCAGCTCATCGTTGATGCGATTGCCGTCCTGATCGCTGGGATACGTCTCGCTGATCACCGGGGTCACTTGCGGCGGCTCAGGCGGATGCAGAACCGCGCCCCGGGCCAGGCCCGGCAGCAGCAATGCGCAGGGCAAGAGCAGGAATAACCACCTCCGAAATGCTCTTTTAGGTCTCCGTTTGCGTATGCGCGAGACTCTGGATGTGTGGATACGACGGGGGGTGAACAACGACAGTGGGGCCATTCTCTTCCTCCTTTCCCAGTGCGCACGAGGTCCTGGACCCAGCCATCAAAAGAATCCAGACCTCCTGACCCAAATACGTATGCGGAACGATAGACAACATCTCACCGCAGTCCAACGCCCGCCCGAGCAACGTCTCCCGGGGGCACATCGTCATCATATCGGGCGTTTCAGCATCCTGTCAAGCGAAAACTGGACGCGACAATCTCTTTTTGCACGCCACTGAAAAACCGCGTTCTTTCGGCCGAAAACGCGGTATCTCCAGCTTCCGACCGGCTGTCGCGACAGGTGCCAGAAGTTCCTGACAGTATCCCGGCGCCAGGGGATTCACCCTCCTCGGCCAGAATCAAGGCGAATCGTGATGGCGACGCGACTACGCCTGCTCCATCCGCCCAGAACCGTGTAATCGCGCCAGAACCGCTCGGGCTCGGGACTGGTGCGCTGTTCAAAACGACGCATGTCCCTGCTTCGGGTGAACATCCGTGTTGACGAAGGGCCGGCGGCGGGGTAGAATAGACTGGCACGTGTGCTGAAAAAGGAGGACCCATCGAATGACTACCACGTGTCAGGCCCCAACACGTCCACTTGTTCTTATCGCTTGTCTCGCTTCGAGCGCTGCGCTGGCAGCGAATGAGACACGACTCGATCCCCATGGCGTGGCTGCCCAGGCGGAGCTCATCGCACGGCTGACTGTGGAGAGCCAGGCCTCCAAGAACGAGGCGATCCGCTGGGCACAGGTACACGGTTACCCGATCCGCTACGAGGACGACCGGCAGGTGTGCGAACTGATGGGCATCTGGCATGACCGGCCGGCATATTACGTGACGGAGAACGTCAACGCGGCAATCAGCACCGCCGCCGACAGGATCAGGAATCTGGAGCCGTGGCATCTCGATGGACAGGGCGTGATTCTGGGATTGTGGGATGAGTCCATCGCACGGGCCAGCCATCAGGAATTCATGGACGTCGACGGCAAGCCGCGAGTCCGGGTCGGAGATGGGGGGACAGTATCGCCCCACACGACGCACGTGGCCGGGACGCTGGCCGCCGCCGGCATCGATCCGGCCGCCATGGGGATGGCTCCCGCGGCCAGGGTTCAATCCTTCAACTGGAACTACGATTCGGCCAAAATGGCCTCCTGGGCGGCCTACGGGCCGGGACAGCCGAACACGATCTACATCTCGAACCACTCCTACGGCTACGTCGGCGGGTGGATTCACTTTGGCGACGACGACGTGACGGGGCACGTCGGCTGGCACTGGGCAGGCACGTGGGTGGGGGCCAAGTCGTATGACGACTGGTTCGGTGCATACCACGCGATCGCCCAACAATGGGATAACGTGGCATACGTCAACACCTACTATCTGGCGTTCGCTGCAGCCGGGAACGACCGCACGGACAACCCGCCCCTGGGAGAGACGGTCTACTATTTCAAGAACAACTTCTGGTATTCCATCGTCTATGACCTGAGCACATGCCCGCCCGGCGACGGCATGGCCAAAGGCGGCTACGACACCATCTGCGGGCCGGGAGTAGCGAAGAACATCATGACCGTCGGGGCCGTCAGCGATGCTGTCAAGGATGGCGCTCGCAGCCTGGTGGATGCGAACATGGCTAGCTTCAGCAGTTGGGGCCCGACGAACGACGGACGCATCAAACCCGACATCGTGTCCAACGGCATAGATCTTTACTCGGCCGACAGCGACGCCGACGACAGCTATGCCACGCATAGCGGCACCAGCATGGCCAGCCCCAGCGCCGCCGGCTCCGCGGCGTTGTTGGTGGACCTCTATCAACAGCTTTTCCCCGGCAAGAGCATGCGTTCCAGCTCGCTCAAGGGACTGATCATCCACACGGCGGATGATCTGGGCCGGCCGGGACCCGATTATCAGTTCGGCTGGGGCCTGATGAACGCGCGAGCCGCCGCCGAGCTGATCCAGAGACAATACGATGAGCTTCAGGGACGGTCCCCGGAGCTGGCGGGCAGTATGATCACGGAGGGCCGACTGAGCGCGATCTATCCTACGGATGTCAATCCGGACGACGAGTACTGCTTCTGGTCTGACGCGAATGAGCCCATCCGAGTCACCCTGTGCTGGACCGACCCGCCGGGGACCACGATCGGCGACTATGACAGTCCCACGCCCAGGCTGATCAACGACCTCGACGTGCGCGTCATTGGCCCGGATCGATTGACGACCTGCTATCCCTACATCCTGAGCCTGGCGGACCCCTGTGCCGTGGCAACCACGGGTGACGACAAGCTGGACAACGTCGAGCAGGTCTACATCGGCACACCGGCTGAGGCTGGATTGTACAAGGTCCGGATCAGCTACAAAGGCACGTTATCGAGGGACCAACAGTATTACTCGATCGTGTCGAGCAATCCGCTCTATGGGCAAAGCCCCCCGATTGCCGAGGACACGCCTGCGTACACCGACGTGGAGACAGCGACGACGATCACGCTCAAAGCAACGGACGATGGGCTGCCCAAGGCGCCAGGCCGGCTGACGTACACGCTCGCCTCACTGCCACAGCATGGCTCGCTGACATATGCGACTGGCGCGCCGATCGCGGCGCCGGGCAGACTGGCCGACCACGCCAGACAGGTTGTATACAAGCCGCTCGCCGGCTACAGCGGCGAGGACGGCTTCTCCTTCTACGCCGATGACGGCGGTACAGCCCCCAGTGGGGGCCCCTCGAACGCGGCGAGGGTCTCCATCTCCATCACGAGTCTCGTGACGAGAGCATACCAGGTCCTTACGCGTGAGGACGACGCCTCGGTCCTTTCCTGGAGCAGGATTCAGACCACGGCCGACCCCCAACTGCGGGTGGGACAGTATATCTGCGGTATGCGGTTCCAGAACATCGACATTCCCCCCGGGGCGCAGATCACGGGGGCCTGTCTGAGAGTATATTGCCGCAAGGCCGCCGGGATGAAAGGGCTGATTCAGGCGGAAGCGACGAGCAATGCCGCAGATCTGACCGGCGCAGATCGAAACATCCTCGACATGCTCAGGACGCAGGCAACGGTCTCCTGGGACTGGACCGGTACGGAACCTGCGGACGCGTGGCGCAGCAGCCCTGACTGCGCCGCGGTCGTTCAAGAAGTCGTCGGCCGGCCGGACTGGAAGGCGGGCAACGCCATCGTCCTCCTTCTCTCCGGCACACCCACGGCACGTGACGACCTCATCTTCAGTGCCCGCGACTCTGGGACCGGCGTCGCCCCCAAGCTGGAAATCACCTACACGATGACATCCTCGGCAAGCGCGGACCCCGGGCGGAATGCTCCAACGGCCACGTCCGTAGAGATGTACGTGCCAGCGAATACGCCTGTACCGATCACGCTTGAGGCGAACGATGACGGCCTGCCAGGGGCACTCCAGTTCACGATCAGCTCGCCGCCGGTTCATGGCTCCCTCGCACTTGCCAACGGTACGCCCATCGACGAACCGATGTCGCTGGTGGGCTCTGTGCGTCGCATCACGTACACCCCGAATGCGGATTTCACCGGTGACGACTCGTTTGCCTTTTGCGCCGACGACGGCGGCAGCGCACCGACCGGTGGTAGATCGAATGCGGCCATCATTACGCTGAAGGTCCGCCACATGGTGACGCGGGAATACCAGGTGATCTCCCAGGAGGATGATGCCTACGGGACTGACAATGCCACCGTGGCCGTGTCCGAAACCCTCCTGGTCGGGCAGCACAGCAACGCCATGCGGTTCAGGAACATCGACCTCCCGCAGGGCAGTGAGATCGTCGGCGCTCGCCTGAAGGTCTGCATGAATACGACCCATGTGAGCAAGCCTGTCATGGGAGTGCTGTATGCGCAGGCGGTCGCAGATGCCGGAGCTTTCGACGGGCCGGACCTGCGGATTCCTGCATTGCCGAGGACACAGGCCTCCGTCCCCTGGAATTGGGAGGCAGGCCGGACGTGGGGGCGCGAGGAGTACCACCCCAGTCCTGAGCTGCGCACGGTCATCCAGGAAATCATCGACCGCGACGACTGGGCCGCAGGCAACGACATGGCCATCATCTATGCAGGAGACCCCGCCAGTGGCCAGGATCTCAAGTTCTTCGCATGCAGCAGCCCCTACTCAAACCGGGCGGCCAGACTCGAAGTCACGTGTGTTCCCAGGACCACGCAGGAAGTAATCCCGCCGCTCCTTGGCCAGCCGCCCAAGGCCAGAGACAGCCGCGTGGAAACGCTCGTGGGTGAACCGATCACGATCACGTTAGAAGCACCTTCTCTTCGCGGTGAAGTGAGAAGACCACCCACATCCAAGCAGGCGAAAGCCGTCGGTCGCGGCCGCCGTCAGGTGGTTGCGGCGGTGATGGCGGCGGTGCAGTCGGGGTAGAGGGTGAAGATTTGGTCGAGGTTGGTGATCCGGAAGACCCGTTCCAGTTGCGCGTTGAGGCCACAGACGGCGACCCGTTCCGGGCGGGGTTGCAGGCGGGCACGCCCCTCCAGCAGCAGTCCCAGGACCTGGGAGGAGAAGAACTTCACGCCGGTGAAGTCGAAGACCAGCCCATCCGGCTGGTCGGCCTCGATGTCCTGCCTCAGGCATGCCGATGCATTCGCGATTTCCTCTGTGTCGCAGATGCAACTGGTCGTGAAGCGGACGACCACTACGTTTGCTTCGTGACTGATCTCCAGGAGCTTCTTCATTTCCATAGCTGTCTAACCTGCCACCATGATCCCAATCAGCATGGATTATGCCACAGGAACGACGCCGCGTCGAGGCTCTTTCTTCGTGACCCGAAGCACAATGCAGAATTATCGAGAAAAATGCGTTGCGCGAACGGCAGCCAGCGGCACTAATAGACGGTTGTGACATGAACGGGCGGACGCGTCCGACCCGATGCTTGTAAGCACGTGTCTGTAGGGGGCACCGCCCTGTGGCGATCCAAGCCATCAGGGCAGGCATGGGGACCTGCCGACTCGCCGAGGGGAACGGATGGATCCGTGTCCGGCACAGGAGATGCAGGTGAGCAGGAGGCTACACCTGCGAATCGATAGACGTGAACTGATCCTCCGAACTGCCCGTAGTGACCAAGGCTGCGAGCCGACCACGCTCGCGGCCTTTGGTCCATTGAGGCCATCCGCGATTCCCGAACCGCTCAGCGATTCGTCAGGAAACCGGCGGTGGAGGTCAGGATGCGCTGGCAAAAGCGGGTGTGCTGCTCGCTGGTCTGCTGCTCCTGGAGGTCCTTGAAGCTCGCACGGCAGAAGTGACAGCCCATCGTCGTCAGGTGAAAATCGACGTAGTCGAACCACTCGGGGGACAGGGTTTCCAGTAGAAACGCGCCGAGGGTGCTGCGCTTGGGGCAGCTCAGACGCTGCGATTCCCAGATGTCCGTCAGCAGGTCCTCAGAGTAGGCGATGGAGATGTCCTTGAGCGATTCATCCTCCGCCACCTCCCGACGGATCCGCTTGAGGCAGCGGTGCTTCATCACGCGCACGGAGCCCTCATCGAGCTTCAGCAGCCGGGCGACATCGGTATTCGGCAGGTGACAATAAAACATCAGATCCGCCACCTTCAGATCGCGGAACCTCTTGCTCTCCTGGTAGCCCTTGATCAGCCGGCGCAGAATCCCGGTCAGGGCCTGACGCAGCAACTGGAACTGCTCATCGTGACTGACGCACCAGCTCACGCTCGGATCGGCGGACGCCACCCAGGCAAAAGAATCGGCGGGCCCGTCACTGGCGCCCGGACGACAGATGTCCTGGATCAGGCACACGGTCCTCGCCCACCGGGTGCGGAAGCGATTGGCGATCTCGTTTCGCAGGATACTGAAGAGATAGGTTTCGAGGCTGGTCTCGACCTGGAGGTTGTTCACGACCTTGATGAACGAGGTGAAGGTTTCCTGGACGATGTCCTCCGCATCGGCGTGCTGCGGGACGCGCGTCATGGTGAACCGCAAGAGCCGGCCCTGGTACTCATCCACCAGCCGGGCCCAGGCCTCTGCGTCTCCCCGCCGGATCGCCTCCAGCAGGCTTCTGTCATTGTGATGCGTATCGCCCATGCCACATCCACAACTCACGATTCACGATTTGAGAAGCGGACGCCTCTATCTCGTCCGGTTGTGAGACAGCCTTCGCCACGCGAAGGCGAATCGCAAATCACAGACTACTCATCGGTCGGACCCAGGTACTGGTCCAGCCATTTTACGATCTCGCCGTAATACGGTTTGCGATACTCCCAGGGGATGCCATGCCCGCTGGGAAACAGGACGCGCTTCTTCTGCGACTCGGGCGTTCCCAGCAGATCAAAGAGCGGCTTCTGGGCCGTCTCGTACGGGAACACGGAGTCCTCCTTCCCATTGATCATAAGGATCGGGATCCCGACTCGCGGGGCGAAGTTGGCCGGATCGGAGGCGGGGTGCCTCGCACAGGCGCAAATGCCTGCGAGCAGGAAGATCCCGGTCTTGAACCGGGTCTCCACGGCAATCACCAACGAGCCCATCTGGCCGCCCCAACCGAGTCCCACAAAGGCAAGCCTGTCTGTGTCGATATCGTCACGGGTTTCCAGATAATCGATGGTCCTGCCCATATCCTGGGACGTCTGGACGTAGAGGTTCCTGCTGAGGATGCTGTCGGGCGGGTAGGAGGGCGTGTCGAGCCGGCGCTCGTAGGTTCCCTTGTAGAAGGGAACGACGACAGCTCTGCCGCTCCCGAGGATGGCGGTCATTTCGCCCTTGTACGCTCGCTCGTCCCAGGGGCTGTCGCGGGCCTCGTCCCCTGGGAACCAGAGGATCGCCTGGTACGGCGGCTTGCCCCGGCTGGGCAGATGGATATAGGCGATGACTCGCTCGTTTGGGTAGGCCGCATCGAACGTTACCCTTTCACGCCGGTACAGGTTGCGATCCTGACCGACGGACTCGACCCGCGAGTTCAACTCCGTCCGATCGTACTTGTACCAGGTGTTGATATAGGAGTCGAAGACCTCGTCAGCCACCGGCGCGAAGTGCGTCCAGTCACGGTGCCTGCGTTGCACGGGACGGAACGCCAGGTCCGGCACGTCCTGCCGGCCCTCCAGGTACATCGCGCACCGTACGCCGTTGCCGGCGTCTCGGTCCCACGCGGAGCGAAGCTCGCCGGTCACGAACAGGTACTCATTGTCTCCATAGGAGCCTCCCAGGAGGCTGTGGGACTCGCTCTGGCCTTCGACGGCATTGTAGCACCACTCCCGGACATTGCCCGCCGTGTCCAGCAGGCCGAACCGGCCCATGCCGGCATAGTGGCCAACCGGAGCCGGCGCTCCATCGAAGTTGCCGTAGCGGGCGATCCGGTACGGAGACTCGTCCACCCCGGCCGCAAAGAGCCAGTGAAAGATCGTCGGCAGGTCCTTGCCGCGAAAGCGCGCGTAGGCGGCGGCCTCGTGCCAGCTCAGGCCCCCCACCGGATAGTCGCTCTGGCGGGCCGGATACGTGCCGTGCTTCCAGGTGGCCGGGCCAGGCTGACCGGTCTGATCGCGGAACACCTCCACCGCCTGTGACCACGTGAGGACCTGGCCGTCCTTGACAAACGCCTCCTGCCAGAACTCTTGTCTCTCGTAGCCCCCTTTGTCCACGAACTCCTTGTATTGGCGATTCGTCACCTCGTACCTGTCGATCAGGAACGCCCCGGCGGCCGGTATGCTTCGCTCCCCGTGAAAGAGACTGTACTGCTCAAGGTCGGAGGAAGGAATCCACACCATATTCGCCGGGAAGTTGCCTTTCCTGTGCAGGGTGAATCCCATGTATCCCGTCGGAAGACGGGCCGGGTCCACCCACGGCGAGGGCAGGTCGTTGGATCGAACGACATCGAGAGTCGTGCACCCCGCTTTCTCGACTCGCCAGCGACACGCACCGAAGGGGATCTTGGCACGTTCGATGGGCGAACGACCCAGATAGATCCACCTGGGGCTCTTGTTGGGGTACTCGCCGATATGGATTCGAGCATCCGGTGGGCTGGTGACGATCATGTGTTCGCGTGACAATCGCGGCCAGCGGGCGATCAGCAAGGGGTCATTGGGGATCAGGTGCTCCGCCTTCTGTGCCAGAACGAACGCGCGGAAGTACTCCTTGTCCTCCATGAGCTGGTCGATTTGAGACATGGCGTGCTGTTGGGCCCACTGCATCCTGTAGTGTCGCCACGTGATCGTCGCGGCGAAGGTAGTAGCGACGACGATCCCCGCGGCAAGGATCACCGTCGCCGTACGGCGGAGAACGAATTTGACCAAGCGACCCGTCGCCCCGACGGGCCTGGCGACGATGACGCGACCCTCCAGATAGCGACGCAGATCGTCGGCCATCTCGCCGGCGCTGTGGTAGCGCCGGTTCGCGTCCTTCTCCATGGCCTTGCAGCAGATGGTCTCCAGGTCGACCGGAATGCGATGATCGATTTGTCGCGGTGCGCGTGGATCACGATTGAGGATTTGGCCGATGACCTGTTGCTGCGTGTCGCCGTCGAAGGGCGGCTCGAGCGTCAGCAGCTCATAGAACGTCACGCCCAGGGAGTAGATGTCGCTGCGGTGGTCCACCTTGTTGTGCTCGCCGGCGATCTGCTCGGGGCTCATGTATCGGGGCGTCCCGAGGAACGCGCCTGTGAGAGTCACCGCCTGTTCCTTGCAGATCCGGGCGATGCCGAAATCCAGTAGGACAAGCCGGCCGTCGCGGGAGAGGATGAGGTTCGAGGGTTTCACGTCCCGGTGGATGATGCCCTCTTCGTGGGCGTAGTGCAATGCGTCGGCGACTCCACCGATCAGCCGCGCCACGATGTTGAAATACTCGCCGGGCGACTTGCAGTCCCGCAGCAAGGAGGGCATGGCCGCTTTCCCATCGGTCTCAGCGTCGGCAGCGGCGCCGACATCTTCGTCGCCGGCGGCTGCCGGCGAAACCGACCTGGCCCATCGGGTCTCGCGCAGGTCGGCGATGACCTCGTCGAGGTTCCACCCGTCGATCATCTCCATGGCGAAATAACAGACGTTGCTCTCGGCACCCTCCGCGTAGACGGTGACAATACTGGGATGATGAAGCCTGGCAGCGGCGCGGGCCTCCCGACGGAAGCGCTCCATTGCCGAGGCGCCCCCGGCCAGACCGATGGGAAGCACCTTCAGCGCCACACGGCGGTTCAACGAGACTTGCAGGGCCTGGTAAACCACGCTCATCCCGCCGGAGCCCAGGCGCTTCTCAAGCCGAAAATCACCAACTTGAAGGTTCGGCTCCAGGCCGACCACCAGCGTATCCGCGCGGCCCACGCTCGTCTGGGCAAACTTGCCGGCCGGCTCTGGCGAGGCGGAATCCGGCGCCAGGCCCGCGCGCAGCCGACCCACAGCCGTCGCGCAGCGGTCGCACACTCGCAAATGCCGTTTCCAGCCCGCCAGTTCCTCCGCCGAGGCTATGCCCTCGACGAACGCCGCCATATCCCGCTGTGATAGACAACCCTTCACGGCCCCGCAGCTCCGTTCAATTGAGTCCAGGATTTCGTATCCTCATTGTACCGGAAGGTGCATTCCAAGGCAACTCCGAGCAACGGCGTGCTGCCACTTTGCCTCTCTTCGACATCGGTGGCACCATCGTCACGCGACTTCGCAAGTGGCTTCCTACAGGCAGGGCAGACTTCCTGGACAGATTCACGAGATATGGGAGGATGGGTGAATCGCGGTCCGGGCATCCCCCACACGGCAGGGCCGGCCGCTATGGTCTCGTGGCTAGCGTGGGAGCCGACGGCGTCACAGGCGCCGGCGGGTCGGGCAGAGGCGACGGAGCCGCGCGGTTGCCCGGTCCCGTTCCGTAGGTGAAGTTGAGTTTTGACACCAGGGCACCGGTCTGTCCGGTCCCGCCCAAGAGCTTGTCATGCTCGGCCTGGAGTGCATCGAGATTGGCCGCCTGAATGGACTGGGTCAGCGTCGGTTGCCGCACACCCAGAAGCTTGCTGAGACATTTGTCCTCGACTTCGACGATCACCGCGACCAGATAGCCTATGGAAGCGCCGCTGAGAACGTTCTGCTGCTGGCCCTTGATGTACCGCTGAATGACAAACGAGTAGAGCTGTGCAAACCGTCTGGCCAGCTCCGGGTTCGGGGTCCCCCCTGTGGCGAGTCTGTTGCAGAGCAGCTTCAGGATGGCGCCATCCGCCAGTTCGTACCCGGTATCCCAGGCGGCGTAGCGCCTGATCCGTTCGTCGGCAGCTCGCATCAGCAGAGTCTCGGCCCCGGGCGTATTGAACCGGCCGGCGAAATCGACCATCAGGTTGACAACTTCCGGGCTGCTGGTCTCGACAACCCGGCCGCACTCGGCGATGATCCTGTCCGCCAACTGCGCGGCGGCGGCCTGGTTTCGATTGATCTTGGCCCACAAGCCCGGGTCCGTGACCGCGCGTACGGCCCAGTATCGCACACTGTTGTTCTCCTGTGGAATCATGCGAATCGCCGTATCTGCCAGCCGCGGGTCCTTGAGACCGTCCACAAGGATCAGCAGGTTCGTCATGACCTCGAATCGCCTCACGGGGTCAGCAACCCCCTGGGCCTCTTGCAGTTTCTCTGGGATGTGCTTGCCTACGGACTCCGAGAACTGTTGTACGTACTGATTCTGCGTCCCTTGCCTACTCAGAATGATGGCGCGCGTCGCGGCAATCTGGGTAAAATCGTCGGTCTGGACAATCTCCTCCGCCACATCCAGCACGAATTCGTCAATGGCTACCAAGTCTTGCGGGGTCAGGACACTCTTCTTGAGCACCTCATCGACCCCCCGAGTATCGACCACGGCGCTAGCAATCGAGTGAAAAGCCAGCACCAAAGCACCGACGAGGAGGACAAAAAACGTGATTCTTGCCTTCATTTCGTTAGCATTCCTTTCAACGGACCCTCTGCCAATTTATCCAGCTTAACTCTATACCTCGAATTTGTCAAGGGAAATCGAGACAATGGCCGTTTCGCGTACCGGACCAATCCAGACAGTCCAACGTCCTTTAATACGTTGTTCGGATATTGAGCGTTGTCGCGTGCTCCTATAAAATAGCTTCGTGACCGAGGTCGAGATCCGTTATCCCGGACCTTCTGAGACCGCGCAGCCCACTCGATCATAATTATAAGGCGAAACGAGTCGTGGAACGATTCAGCTACGCAGTTGCGGCTCTGATGTGCTGCCTGCCTGGGGCAGGCATCCCGGCGGCCATGTCACAAAGCGACCCCGGCATCGCACGAGACGGCGCTGGGCCGGTCTCGCGGGTCACCGACTACATCATTGTCGTCACCGGAAGTGAGCTGCTCTGGGGCGCCTACCCGGATAGCCACACCTACTTCATCACCCGGACCCTGCACCCGCTGGGCCTGCACTGCGTCGGCTCCGTGATCGTCGATGACAAGCGTACGGACATTGAGGACGTCCTTCGCTTCGCCGCCGGCAAGGCCCCGCTGGTCATCGTCACCGGCGGCCTCGGGCCCACCGACAACGACATCACGCGGGAGACGTTGTCTGACTTCACCGGGATCGCCCTGAAGGAGCATCTCGACGTGCTGCGGGAGATGGCCCGGCGGTTTAAGACCGATCCAAACTCGCTTCGTGCGAACCTGCGGCGTCAGACGCGCACGCCCACGCAAGGCACGTATCTGAAGAACTCGACGGGCACCGCGGTGGGGTTGGTCTTCGAGAAAGCCGACTCGGTGATCGTTGCGCTACCGGGTCCGCCGCGAGAGTTGCACCCGATGGTCCGCGACGAACTGGTACCCTACCTGAGCCGGCGGTTCGGCACGCGCCTGCCCGGCGCCTCGCTGACGCTGCGATTCGTGGGGCTCGGCCAGTCGGAAATCGACGAGAAACTCAAGGAGCACGTGACGCTGCCGCCAGACGTGACGACCCTATCGCAGTTCCAGGGCGGCCGGGTCGATTTCACCTTCCTGCTGCCCGACGACACGCCCCAGGACCAGGCACGTCTTGCAGAGCTCAAAGGCCAGATCGCCAAGTGTCTCGGCGACAATCTCTATGGGGAAGGCGATACATCGCTGGAGCAGCACGTTGTGAACCTGTTGGCCAGGCAAGGCAAGAGACTGGCGCTGGTGGAAGCGGGCAGCAACGGAAATCTGGCGGCCGCAATGAGCCATGCCGACGGCGCAGATCGCGTGCTGGCCGGCGCCTATGTGGGTCCGAGCATCGACGTGCTGCGACACATGCTCCAGACGCCTCACGGTGATCGGAATCTGGAGAGTATGGCATCGGCGGCGTCCAGGGCCACCGAGAGCCAGTGGGCGATCGCAGTCGGCGAGATCCTGCGCGATGACAAGGGGGCCGGTTACGTGCAGGTGGCCCTGAGGCGACCCGATGGCAATACGGATAATCGCAAAGTCCCGCTTCGCGGCAGCGGCGAACTGGCCCAGGAGAGTCTCTGCACTCAACTGCTGGACCAACTGCGGCGAGCGCTCAGAGGAGTAGGCGATGGCCGGTGAGATCGTTATCTGAGTCGGCGAGATGAAGGACACGGAGGTGCTGGCCCGGGCCGCTCCGCAGCCGGATGTCTGTGGCATTCGGCTCTGCGTCCAGCAAGCCAATCGCATCGCCCAGCAAGCCTGCGCCGACACAGGGATGCGGGAAACCGCCTACCGAATCCACGAGAATCTCTCCGCATAGGGGCACGGTCCAAACGCACCCGCACACCGGGACTCCCCCGGCCTGGTTCTTGACCTGCCACGGTCTTTTCCGCTACAATGGGAACAAGCCTGGATCGTCACTTCGGTCGTTGTGACCAGGAAGGAGGAGACGCGTGGCGTTGAGTAGTCTGAGAATTGCCGTACCTGGCGTCTCGAAGAGACAATGTGTCCAGTGGATGTCGTTGGCCTTCCTGCTGCTGAGCCGGCCGAGCGTTTGTCCGGCGGCAGCTCTGGTCATCAATGAGATCCTGGCGTCCAACAACAGCGGCGTGACGGACCCCCAGGACGAGTACGACGACTGGATCGAGATCTACAACCCGGGCGAGACGGCCGTGGACGTCGCCGGGATGTACCTCACCGACGATCTGCGCGAGCCGACCAGGTGGCGATTTCCAACAGATCATCCCGAGCTCACTCGCATTGCGCCGGGCGGATTCCTCCTGCTCTGGGCCGACGGCGATACCGCCGATGCCGGTCTGCACGCCAGTTTCAGTCTTCGCGCCACCGGCGAGGAGATCGGCCTGTTCGACGTCGACGGCGTCACCCTCGTGGACAGCGTCTCGTTTGGCGAGCAGTTCGTGGACGTGTCCTACGGCCGCTACCCGGACGGCGCCGCCGACTGGACGTTCATGGGCTGGCCCACCCCCGGCGACACCAACATCAGCATCTACGCCGGCGCGGTCGCGCCGCCGCAGTTGTCCCACGCCCGCGGACTCTGCGATGCCGCCTTCTCCCTGGAGCTGACAACGCCGACGGTGGGCGCCACTATCTACTACCGCCTCGACGGCGGCGATCCGACGACCCAGACGGGGCGCGTGCCCGTGGGGACGAAGTATACCGGACCGATCTTGATTTCCCGAACGACGTGCGTGCGCGCCTCCGCCATCAAAGCCGGCTGGATGCCCTCGCCGACGGTCACCGCCACGTATATTTTCCTGGATACGGCCATTCACCAGCCGGCGCTGCCGTCGGGATTCCCGTCAAGCTGGGGCTCGACGCGCGTCGACTACGAGATGGATCCCGACGTCGTCAGCAGTCCGCTCTATGCATCCACGATCAAGAACGACCTCGTGACCATCCCTTCCGTGAGCATCGCAATCGCCAATGACGATTTCTTCGGGGCCCAGAAGGGCATCTACGCCAATACGCAGGCCCACGGAATCGAGTGGGAGAAACGCGCTTCCATCGAATGGATCGACCCGGTGAAGGGGGACGATTTCCAGGTGAACGCCGGCCTGCGCGTTCACGGCAGCCAGTACGGCAGGACCGCCAGTGTGGCGAAGCACTCGCTGCGGATTCTCTTCAAGAACGAATACGGCCCGGCCGTGCTGGAGTATCCGCTCTTCGAGGACAGCGACGTAGACCGCTTCGACAACCTGGTGTTGCGCGGCATCTGGAATTACTCGTGGTTCGGCGACAGCACCGCCTGTGGCGGCATGGGAACCAGCCACGCGGATTACCTGCGAGACCTGTTCGCGCGCGACACCGTCCGAGACCTGGGCCGACTCAGCCCGCGCGGCCGGCCGGTTCACCTCTACATCAACGGCCTCTACTGGGGCCTCTACATCCTCTCCGAGAGACCCGACGACGGTTTCGCCGCCGAGCACATGGGCGCCAACAAAGAGGACTACGACGTCCTGTTTGCCAACACCTCGATGGAAGTGGTTGCGGGCGACCTGACGGCGTGGAATACAATGCTCGCGGCAGCCGGTGGCGATCTGAGCACCACGCCGACGTACAAGGCGTTTCAGAAGCTCGTGGATGTCCCCTCCATGATCGACTACCTGCTGATGATCTACTACGTGGGCAGCCGCGATGCCCCGGTGCTCCTGTGCAACGACCAGGTGCCCCGCAACTTCTACACGCTGCGCCGCCGCAATCCCGCAGGACCTTTCCTGTTCGTGCCCTGGGACGTGGAGTGGATCCTCGAGTCGCCGACGGTCAACCGCGTGAGGATCGTCGGCCAGGCCAATCCGCACTACCTGCTCAACCGGCTGAGCACCAACGCGGATTTCCGCGTGCTGCTGGCCGACCATATCTACGAGCGATTCTTCCATGACGGCGAGTTGACCGCCTCCTCCGGGACGGCACGCTACATGGCCCGCGCCGACGAGATCGACCGTGCCATCGTCGGCGAGTCCGCCCGGTGGGGTGACAGTCTCCGCTCGAGCTCGCCCTATACCCGGGCGGACTGGCTCGCCGAGCGCGACCGGCTGGTGAATCAGTATTTCTCCGTTCGCACGGATATCGTGCTGGACCAGCTCCAGCAGGCCGGCCTCTATCCATCCATCTCCCCTCCCGATTTCCTCGTCAACAGTACGCCAAAACGGGGCGGCAATATCGGCATCACCGACAGGATCACCTTGACCGCCTCCCCCGCGACGGCCTGGTACACCCTGGACGGGAGCGACCCGCGCGTGCCCGGCACAGCAGCCTCCGACGAGCTGTCACTCACGTGGGTGGGCGAGGACGCGGCCAAGAAGGTGCTCGTGCCTGCGGGTCCCGTGGACGACGCCTGGCGCGGCGGGGCCAACTTCTACGACTCCGCCTGGATCGGCGGCGCCGGCGGGGTCGGCTTCGAGAGGAGCAGCGGATACGAACAGCTCTTCCGCATCGACGTGCTCGACCCAATGTACGGGCATAATGCGAGCTGTTATATCCGTATTCCGTTCGACGTCTCCGCGGAGGACTACAAGGACCTGGCGTCGCTCTATCTGAAGGTCCGCTACGACGACGCCTTCGTGGCCTATCTCAACGGCGAGGAGGTCCAGCGAGCCCTGTTCGACGGCACGCCCGCCTGGAATTCCATCGCGACGTCCAACCACAACGACAGCGACGCGGTCAATTTCGAGACCTTCGATCTATCAGCACACATCGGCAAGATCCGGCGCGGCCAGAACGTCCTGGCGATCCAGGGACTCAATGCGGGAACGACAAGCTCCGACTTCCTGATCAGTGTGGAATTGACGGCGAGCAAAAGACCGGCAGGCGGCGTTCCCACGGGAGTGTCCCCGGCCGCCGTTCGCTACGAGGGATCGATCCCGTTGAGCGTCAGCAGCCGGATTAAGGTGCGGGCTCTCAGCGGCAGCATCTGGAGCGCCTTGAACGAGGCGGTCTTCGCGGTCGGGCCGGTGGCTGAGAATCTGCGAATCAGCGAGATCATGTACCATCCCGCCGAGACGGGTGACCCCAACGACCCGAACACAGAGTACATCGAGCTAACGAACATCGGTGCGCAGACCATCAATCTGAGCCTCGTGCAATTCACCAATGGCGTGGAATTCACATTCCCGAGCTTCGACCTGGCCCCCGGCGGCGGCGGCCTTGTCGTGAAGGATATCGCGGCCTTTGAGGCCAGGTACTCGGCGGGTCTGCCCGTGGTCGGACAGTATGAAGGCAGCCTGAGCAACGCGGGCGAGCGGATCGAGCTCCGGGACGCCGCAGGCAACCTCATCCACGACTTCCGCTTCGAGGACTCCTGGTACCCCACGACCGACGGCGACGGCTTCTCGCTCGTCGTCAAGGACCCCGAGACCACGGACCCGAACACCCTCGCCGACAAGGCCGTCTGGCGGCCCAGCACGCACAAAGGCGGCTCCCCCGGATCCGCAGATTAGTCCCGAGAACACAGCCGCACGCATAGGGACAAACCAACGAGCCCCTCTCGACGGGCAGGAGCCCGAGTTCGGGACTGCCGCCCATCGTCGGAAACCCCGTCCCGAATCACGGCGTGGGGACCAACGGCAGGCCAAGAACATCCGCCGGGTACTCGGCGCCGCCGGCGCGGAGCAGGTGCCAAGTCGGATCGGGAATGCCCCGGTCCGAAACGCCCCGGCCAAACAACTCGAAGTGAGAGCCCCCGGACCGCTCGAACATCACCGCCTCGAACGCGTGACAGCCTTTCGCCAGCGTGATCTGACCGGCGGTGAAGGTGCTGGCGCTGATGGCATCGTTGATCAGCTCGTCGCCCGTGATCACCGCCATCCCCGTGGCGTCGGCCACAATGGACTGCCAGCTCTTGCCCGTGATCCGCAGGGATGCGCCGTCATCGCTGTTGAAGCCGATCTGGTAGACCCCGTCAGCGGGAATGTCCAGCAATCCCGTGACCTTGACCGCGAAGTCGTCGTCATCTTTGCCGACTACACCATTCGGGAATGGCATCTCGCCACCGAACATCCCCGACCCCGCGTCAAAGGTGTCCGGATCAACGTGATTGACGAACTGGGACTGCACAGAACGCGTGGTCGAACCTGTCGAGGCCAGCGCGGCCCTTGCGTCGGCGAGGCTGTCAATCGCTCCGCCCGACCAGGCTCCGGGCCTGGTCGCCAGCACCGTCACCTGGTCGCAGAAGCCTGGAACACCCACTGCGCCGATGTCCTTCTGCCCGACCAGCCGGAAGAGGTCGGAATCAAACGCCGTATGACTGCCTCGGGCCGCGAAGAACTCCACCTCCGCCCCGCCCACCGCCTCATGATACATCAGCCAGAAGAGATAGTCCCCGGCGGGCAGGTCGATCACGCCGAATGTGTCCGCCGCGGCCCGGCCGCCCGAGAACCGGATCGCCTTGCCCTGAGGCATTGTATACAACTCACCGTTGGTCACCGACGTGAAGCTGCGGCCGGCAAACAGCAAGGTGAAGCCATCGTCGCTGTTGACGCCGAAGGTCCAGTTGCCCGCCTGCTCCGCGGCGATGCGAATCACTCCTCCCGCCCGTACAGAGAGGTTATCAACGTTCCCTGCAGTCTTATGGCCCCGCTTGACCACGCCAAATGGCTCATCGTCGCCAAAGTGCCCGGATGGACCGCTATCGCAGAGGTTCAGGACCGGTGCTGTGTAGTCAATCCGCGTCCCGGTCTTCGAGTCGAGCGACGCATAGCACGCTTGTTGATCGTCGATGTTCCCGTTATCGACTACTTCCACGATGTCCATGACACCCACGCTCATCAAGCCCCGGATCTCATTTTCGCTCAAGGCGCAGGGATAGACATACATGTCGTCGATCACACCATTGAAGCATCGTGTCAGTACCGACGCCGTATCCAGCCATGCCCCTATCGCGCCGTCCCCCAGGATCACGGGATTCGACACGCTCAGGCTCCGGTGGGCCACCGACTGCCCGTCTACATAGAGGTCCAGCGAGGTCGCTGACTTGGTCACCGCCACGTGACGCCATTCGTTCGCCCGCAGGGCAGAGGCCGGCGCCTCCAGATCGCCGCCGGGCGAGATCGCCTCGTTGATGCCAACCTTCGGGTGACCGTCCTTCAGCTCAAAATGGACGGAGCCCGGCACCCAGTCCTTATGGTCGATCAGTCCGATGTACCCCGCCCCAACAGCGGTCTGGTTGAGCCACAGAGCGTACGTGAACGACACGCTGTCGGCGATCTTCGGAATTCTCACGGCCGTGCGGACCCCGTCGAACTTCAACGCCCCGCCGTCATGGCCGGCCACCCACTGCGGACCACCGTAGAGCGTGCCATCGTGACCATTGCCCGACAGGTCATGCGCGATCGTTCCCGACCCCTCTCTGAAGTCCCAGTGCGCCAGCAGCGCGCACGCGGCTCCCGGCCCTGGGCCGCCGGCCTCGCCCACCTCCACGGTGGTCACAGCCGTGCACGAGCAGAGACCGTCGCTGCACCACAGCGCAAGCAGATAGGTGCCGGGGACGTGGAATGTGGCCGTGGTCGTCGGATCGTTCGCATTCTGAAAATCGACTGTGCCAGGCCCATCGACTTGGCTCCACTCGAGCGTCAAAGGCTGTGGCCCATTGTCAGGGTCCCAGCCCGAGCCCTGCAACGAAAGCGAACAAGGCGGCTGAGCACAGGCCAGCCCCATGAAAGCCGGGCCTGCATCCGCCGTCGGGCACTGGTTGGGGAGCTGCTCGATCGTGATCTGCACGGTATCGCTTCCGCTGCACGGATTTTCATACCCGGGGCAGTCGTAGGAGACACACAACATCAGTTCGTAGACGCCGAACGCATGGAACGTCGCCGTCGTCTGCAGGGCCGAAGCGTCGGCGAAATCAACCTGAGCCTGTGGCCCACCTGACTTCCACCAACCGATTGTCTGGGGGTGGCACCAGTAGCCATAGGAGCCATTGAGCCACCAGGTGGACGCACTGCCAGCGAGTTGAACCACCACGGGCAGCGTGAGAGCCGTAACGGTCACGTCAGACCCCGCGTCTACCGACGGACCCGCTGCAAGAGGAACGTTCAAGAAGAGCAAGAGGACTCCTGAGAATGTAATGGACCGTTTCATGTTTTCACCCCTTTCAAGCCGGACTTCATACCCTCGTGGCGCCTGTGTTCTTGCCATGTCGTGTGGCTGGAAGCGGCCGGGGCGGTGTGCAGGATGCCCCGGACCGCATGCACGGCAAGCCCGTTCGATAACCAGGATGATTATATCCGAAGGAACACCAGGAATGCAAGCGATACTCCGGCCCAGGGACCGGCCGGGGCAAGAAGAAAGCGTTGCAATCGGCGTGTGAAACCCTATCTTGGGAGTTCGGTATGCCCGTTCAACGCGTGATCGTGTGCTGGAACGCTGCATGACGAAATGTTTGTTGACGATTCGCATTTGCCTTGGGGGCCTGGTCCTGTTGGCCGGCTGCTCCGGCCCGCGGTCTGCGCCGCAGCCGCCGCAGGTCGCCCAGCCCATTCAGCCAAGCGAGGAGCCAGACAGCGCAGTCGCGCCCAGCACCGTTGCAGAGCCCAATGAGCCTGCTGCCGTCAAGCCACAGGAGACTATCGAACCGAACGAGCCAAGACCGATCGAACCCGGCATTCCGGTCACAAGCGCGCCTGATGCTGCGAAGTCCGAGACAACGGACAATCCGAAATCCGAAATCCACAATCCGCAATCGATTACGGCACAATTTCGGACATCGAACGAACCCAACGTCCCCCCTGTCACCGAGCCTCAAGTGACAGACAATCCGCAGTCCGCAATCATGTCACCCCAGACACCGATCTGGGGCCGCAATCCGCAATCGAGCGCGTCGTTTATTGAGGGATACGCAGACCTTCTCCAGAGCTACGTGCGGGAGGGCGGCGTGGTGGACTATGCCAACCTTCACCGCCAGCGCCTGCAGGTCAAGCGCGTCCTCATGGAGCTGAGCGAGGTGGACCCGAACGAGTACGCGCGATGGTCGGACGAGAAGAAGCTGGCGTTCTGGATCAACGCCTACAACCTGAAGATGCTCGATATCATCACGCGGAACTACCCGATCCAGTCGTCGTGGTGGCTGCGTCTGACGTGGCCCCCGAGCGACATCCGGCATATTCAGGGGATCTGGACCGACTACAAGTTCATTGTGCTGGGCGAGGAGTTCACACTGGCCGAGGTGGAGCAACGGCTCTTCCACAGGACGTTCAAGGACCCGCGGGGCTACCTGGCGATCATGTACGCCTGTTGGTCGGGTCCTGCGCTGCGGCGCCGGCCGTATGGCAGCGAGAATCTCTCGCAGCAGCTTGACGAGCAGGTGAAAGCGTTCCTCGCCAGTGACCAGGGACTGCGGATCGACCGGCGGGCGATGGTCGTGCGGCTGTCGGCGGTCTTCAAGCCCGCCTGGCGGGGCAAGGAGTTCGTCGCTCGTTACGGCACGGACAAGAAGTTCAAGGATCGCGACCCCGAGACCCGGGCCGTCCTGAGCTTCATCGCCGGATACCTGTCCCGTGAAGACGCCTACTTCCTCGAAACGGAGAACTACGCGATCGAATACCTGAGCTTCGACTGGCGCCTCAACGACACCTCCCGAGGCTACTGACTCGCTGGAACTTGAGCCGCCTGGGATACGCGATGCAGAATGGCGAATAATGATGACGTGACCAAAATGCCGGGTGGTTTCCGGATGCCCGCCTTCGCGACAATAACGTGAGGGCCGGAGTGAAGCGAATCGACGGCTGGACTCTGAGTCAGCCCGTGAGAGCTGTGTGAAAGGATGCAGGCATGTTTGGGAGCATGAAGGACTATCTGCGAGAGCAGTTGACTGAGATCAAGAGCGCCGGCCTGGAGAAGCCGGAGCGGGTCATCACCAGCCCGCAGAGCAACTGGATCGTCACCTCCGCGGGCAAGCGGGTCCTGAACCTGTGCGCCAACAACTATCTCGGCCTGGCGAACCATCCGCAGGTCGTGCAAGCCGCTCGCGAGAGCTACGACAAGTGGGGCTTCGGCCTGTCCTCCGTTCGCTTCATCTGCGGCACGCAGCAGATTCACAAGGACCTGGAAGCCGCCGTCACGAGGTTCCTCGGCACCGAGGACACGATCGTCTACGGCTCGTGCTTCGACGCCAACGGCGGCCTGTTCGAGACCCTCCTGACCGAGCAGGATACGATCATCAGCGACCAGTTGAACCACGCCAGCATCATCGACGGCGTTCGCCTGTGCAAGGCCCAGCGACTCCGCTTCAACAACAGCGACATGAAGGACCTCGAAGAGCAACTCAAGTCCGCGCGCTCTGCGCGATTTCGCCTGATTGCCACCGACGGCGTCTTCTCGATGGATGGCTACATCGCCAAACTCGATGAGATCTGCGCCCTGGCCGACCGCTACGACGCGATGGTCATGATCGACGATTGCCACGCCACCGGCGTCATCGGCGCCACCGGCCGCGGCACGCCCGAATATCGCGGCGTCCTGGGCCGCGTCGACATCGTCACCGGTACCTTCGGCAAGGCCCTCGGCGGCGCCAGTGGCGGCTTCACCTCCGGCCGCAAGGAGATCATCGACATCCTCCGCCAGCGTAGCCGGCCCTACCTGTTCTCCAACACCCTCGCCCCCGCCATCGCCGCCGGCTCCCTCGAAGCCCTCGAATTGCTCACCCGCTCGACCGAGTTAGTCGACCGCCTCCGTGACAACACCAAATACTTCCGCCAGCGCATCGCCGAGACCGGCCTGAAGGTCCTGCCCGGCGAGCACCCCATCACCCCTATCATGTTAGGCGACGCCGCCTTAGCCCAGCAAATGGCGCAACGCCTGCTCGAAAAAGGGGTCTACGTCATCGGCTTCTCCTTCCCGGTCGTCCCCAAAGGTTTGGCGAGAATCCGAACCCAAGTCTCCGCCGCCCACACCCACCAGGACTTGGACTTCGCGGTCGAGCAGTTCGCCGGCGTAAGCAAAGAGCTGGGCCTGCCTCTCGCCTCAAAAACATAGGCGGGCGGCGCTCTCGCAAGAACCAGTGAATCGCCGCCCACGATTCTGAAGTTGATCCGGAACGTACTCCGGGTATAATGCCAGACATGGCTGCAAGCACAGTCGACAACTGGCTCTCTCTGGCGCAATATGACTTGGCGACGGCCGAAGCAATGCTCCAGACAGGGCGCTTCTTGTATGTCGGGTTCATGTGCCAGCAGGCCGTGGAGAAGTTGCTGAAGGCCTGTTACGTGAAGGAGCACGGCACGACACCGCCTTACACGCACAACCTTCTGCGGCTGACAACCGACCTGCCGTGGAGCGCCCAGATCGATGCGCACCGGCTCAAGACCCTTGAGTCGCTCAATTCATACTACATAGAGTCGCGCTACACGGAGGACATCCAGGAATTGGCGGCCACGCTCACGGAGACCAAGGTTAGAACGGTCTTGAAGGACACGAAGGAACTGTTTGAATGGATCAAGACCAAGCTGTAATTCGTGGCAAGATCATGCGCTTCTATGAAGCGGCACGACACCGTCTGCCCATTCGCAAGGTGCTGCTCTATGGTTCCCACGCGAAGGGCAATGCGAGACACGATAGCGATATCGATGTGGCCGTTGTCGTCGACGAGGCGGATCACACCAAACGCATCGAGATCACGGCAGAACTGTTCGATTCGGCCTTCCGCGTCGATCCCGCCATTGAGCCCAAGTGCATCTTCTGGGATGAATACAAAGATCACGACAAGGCCAGTATCCTCGCCGAGATCATCCAAACCGCCGTCGAAATCGTGTAGAGCGAAGGGAAATCTACCCCTGTTCTCCGTCGTCCCTCGGTTCGTAGAGACGCAAAACCTTGCGTCTGCAAAGCGTTGTTACACAGCGAGGATGCCTGCGTCCAAAGCCTGACCCGTTTCCCCCTTTGTTTTCAGCTTTCCTGGTCCATCTCGCCACGATAGAATTCGCTATTAGGCGCAGCGCTTGTTGAGATTCGTAGTGTGAGAGGCGAAAGATGACGGACTCCACCGATTGGCAGGTAGACTTCACAAGAACGAAAGTTGCCCCAGCAGATGTATTGTCGGCTGCCGCGAACATACCGCCCAACGAGGCGAAAAGCTGCGATTGGTTCACACAACGCTGGATTGATCCGTCAGTCTATCTCGATTGGGCGAAAGACAGTGCAGAATCTGGCGATGACTACGCACTTAGTAATGCATTGTCTCATGCCAAACACACCGTCTGTAGGATCATCGACGGGCTTGTCCTCGGAAATCATCTCGCTTCGTACTGGAAATCGGCATGTAAAAGGGCCCCACGTCGGCGCCGAATTGGGACCCACCTATGGCATACTATACACCCTTACGTCACGCCGT
>JAFGJR010000274.1 GCA_016928975.1 Sedimentisphaerales bacterium
CATGCCCTCCTGCGCGCCGGCGCACGCGATGTACAGCGCCGCAGACCCGTACCTGATTACACTCCGCAGCTCGGAGTTGCCCCAGGTCATTCTGATGCGTGTCATGTGCGGCATGGGGATCAATGATGCCTTCAACGGCATGCCCAACGACACGATCGTGAACGTCACCAGTCAGAAGGCGGGCCTCAGTGCGGTGTATCTAACGCAAATCACAGGAGACAAGACGCTGCATACTGGATCCCACGGTGTCAAGATGAGCGCGGATGCGGCCGACAAGGCGGTGACTCTGCTGCACGCGCCGGTCAAGGGCGGGAAATTCCGGCTGGATGGTTTCCCGGTCACCGCGACGCGGTTGAGGCCGCCGCCGGTTTGCAGAGGTATCGTCGAGATCGTGGAGGGCCTGTTGATTCGCGTGGTCGAGCCGGATCCGAGCCAGCCGCACACCTATCACGGCGGCGAGGTCGTCACGGTGGACATCACAAGCACCAACGACTCCACCTGGGAAGTCATTCTGATAAAGACGTCGCCCGAGGCCGAGGTGGAATACACCGGCCTGTCACGCGCCAGGATTACCCTCCCGCTGGAACACGTGGGCGACCTGCAAATCAAAGCGTATGGCTTTGCGCCGGACCACTTTGCTCTGTCCAACGAGATCACTCTGAACGTCAAGGCGCCGGCGAAGCTGCAACAATTGACCGTGCGTCCCCCGTGGATCACTCTGAACGAGTCCGAGCGGCACAGACAAGTGGAGGTCACAGGAGCTTACGACGATGGCATCTCTCGAAATCTGACGCACAGCTCCACCGGCACGAAATACCAGATCGAGGACCCATCGGTGGCCACCGTCAGCGCCGGCGGCCTGGTCGAAGCGTGCGGTGTCGGCCACACGCTGCTCCTGGTGAGGCATGAGCAGCAGGTGGTCGCGGTCCCGGTCGTCGTGCAGGACATCGAAGGTCCCTGAGGGCGGACGCGCACGTGTTGCGGAGGAACCGCGGGTGGCCTCACAGCTCCGTGTAGGGATTGACAGGGACGCTTGCCGGCCTGTGCTTCTGGCACAACCATGGCGGTTTGCCAAATCAGGGAGAATTGGGTCTATCGGCTCTCGTGACTACCCTTTGGTGTGAATTTGGCGAGCATCGGGATCGCCTTACAGGCCATATCGAAGTAAGACTCGTCCTTCTCAATACCCACGCTTTCGTAGCCCACAGCCTCTGCCGCAGCGAGCGTTGAGCCAGCCCCAGCAAATGGGTCCAGGACGACACCCTCCCCCAGAGGGAGGACGGAACGGACCAATTGCCGCAGGAAGGCTTGCGGTTTCAGGCTTGGATGCGGCGCCAGGCGGCGCTCATTGGCCCTTGTCGGAGCGGACGCTATCACATCACCGAACGGCTTGTCACGGGATGGGCGGCGGAATCCTCCGGTGCCCCACTTTCTCAAGTTGTCCTGGACTCTGCCCTCAATCGGCCTGCGGTACACGACCCAGGGCTCCCACATGGATCGCGGCATGACGCTGACTCCCTGAAAGTCCGCGTGCGCAAGTTTGGGTCGGTCTCCACCTCTCATCGTCATGGTCAGCCGAATGATCTCGCCTCGTCGTTCAAGGCCAGCATCGGCCAACGAGCCCGAGACGATGTACGAGAGAAGCGGATTGGACGCGACAACGACGTGTGCTCCGGGAACGAGCTTTGGCATCAGCACTCGCGCCCACATGAGGAAGAACGTGCGCATGTATTGGAGTTGTTCGGAAGTCAAGGTGGTGAATCGTGGCAACGGGGACCGCAGATGTCCATCGAACGAGGGCGGAATCCGCCACACGCCTCCTTTGCCGTTGCGGAGTTTGGCCTGTTGTTCCGGCGTGTATTCATGCAACCCATATGGAGGGTCGGTGACGACGGCGTGGATACTCCTGCCCTCCCGTCGCTCGATCCAGTCGAAGCAGTCCGCATGAAAAAGCGTCGCCCTTCCGAAATGGAAAGCCTCTCGCCATTGCCGTATGGCCGGGGACCCTCTCCGTGCGCCGCTCAGAAGCGGCTGTTGGAGCGCGTAGCGGCCCCGCTCCTCACGCGCCAACGAGCCCGGGGCATTGAGGCGAAGATATGACCGAATGGAGGAGGTCGGCGTCTCGCCAATCAACTGGCGCACGCGCTCTTCGATCTCCTTGACGGCAAGCGGTCGTGGTGACAGGGACAGTACCTGGAGAATGGCGTCTCGGACGCGTCCTGGTGCGTTTCTGACCTGTTGTTCCATCATGCAATGGAGATTAGACGTCTGGACGTCTTCTGTCAAGTGGGGATTCTCATTCTGTCGTTCATATCAGACAAGGGCCGAACTTCCAGGACCGATCCTTGTCCACTATAATCCGTCTGTGGGCAGGTCAAGAGTTGGTGGCTCTGATTGAGGGACATCGTATGAGAAAGCTGTTGGTCGTGGGGGTTGGCATCCTCCTTTTGGTTGTGCAAGCAGGCTGCGCCAGTCATCGCAGCCAAGAGCAGGCGGCTCGATTCGTTCAGACGCACGTCGCAAACGTGGAGCCGTTGTCGAGTCAGGCGAATCTGGTGTATTGGGAGGCGGCTACTACGGGAAAGGCGGAGAGGTTCGAGGAGTACGGGCGGCTTCAGTTGCAGATTCGACGGATCTATAGCGATCCGAACGGTGTTGCACGCGTCAAGGAGTCGCGGAAGCCCGGGAACGTCCGCGATCCGCGACTGAGACGGCAGTTGGACAAGCTTTACTGCGCCTATCTTCAGAACCAGATCGAGCCCGGCTTGCTCAAGCAGATCGTGGAGCTCGACACGAAGGTGCAGGAGGCGTACAACAACTATCGCCCGGCGGTGGACGGCCGCAAGGTCACGATGAGCGACATCTACACGGCCCTGACGACGGAGACGGACTGTGACAAGCGCGAGGCCATGTGGCGGGCCAGCAAGCAGGTCGGCAACGTGATCGTCGAGGACTTCCTGAAGCTCGTCAGGCTGCGGAACCAGGCGGCCCGGCGGCTCGGCTTCGACAACTTTCATACGATGACCGTCGTCGTCGGCGAGCAGGATGTGCGGGACCTGGATCGCATCTTCGATGAGCTGGACCGGCTCACGCGCAAGCCGTTCACGGCGATGAAGAAGGAGCTCGATGACACGCTTGCCAGGAGCTACGGCGTCAAGCCGGAAGAGCTCACGCCGTGGCACTATCATGATCCGTTCTTTCAGCGGACGCCGCTCGTGTACGAGCTGGACCTCGATCAATACTACAAGGGGCGGGATGTGAAGGAGCTGGCCCGGCGATACTACGCCGGCATCGGCCTGCCCATCGAAGACATCCTGGCCCGCAGCGATCTCTACTACCGCGATGGCAAATACCCGCACGCGTTCAGCCACGACGTGGACCGCAAGGGCGATGTTCGTGTCCTGGCCAACCTTCAGGATACGGAGCGGTGGATGGAGACGATCCTGCACGAACTGGGCCACGCGGTCTACGACCGGTATCACGATCCGAACGAGCCCTGGCTGCTTCGGGAACCGGCACACCCATTCACGACCGAGGCGATTGCCATGTTCTTCGGCCGACTCAGCCGTAATGCAGCCTGGATGCAGCAGATGCTCGATCTAACGGATGAAGAGACCTCGAAGATCAAACAGGTCAGCGAACGATACCTTCGTTTCCAGCAAGTCCTGTTCGTCCGTTGGGCGTTGGTCATGTACCACTTCGAAAAGGCCTTGTACGCCGACCCGGACCAGGACTTGAACGGCCTGTGGTGGAACCTGGTGGAGAAGTACCAGCTCGTCCACCGTCCGCCGGGACCGCCTGATGCCGGCTGGCTCTCCAAGCTGCACTTCACGACTGCCCCGTGCTACTATCACAACTACATGCTCGGCGAGCTTCTGGCCTCCCAATTGCACGATTGTCTCGTCCACAAGGTATTGGAGCTTGAATCGGATGACGGGCTGAGCTATGTTGGCGACCAGCGCGTGGGTCGGTACCTGCGCGAGAACGTGTTCGGTCCCGGTGCCCGTTATCCCTGGAACGAGATGATTGTCCAGGCCACGGGCCGGTCACTGTCGCCAACGTATTTCGTCGAGCAGTTCATACATCAATGATTTACCTGATTGCCATTGTCGCCTATCTCTTCGTTCTGACCGGGATCGGAATCTACAAGTCGCGTCAGGTGAAGACGCAGGCGGATTTCTCCGTGGCCGGCCGGACGTTGTCGCCGTGGATTCTGGTCTGCACGATGCTGGCCGCCTGGATCGGCACCGGCTCGATCGTGGGCAACGCCGGCATGACGTACGAGACCGGCCTGGCTGCCGTGATTCTGCCGGTCGGCAGTGTTATCGGCATGATGCTGCTGACCCGGGTCGCCCCGCGAGCGCGCAACTACGAGGTCTATTCCGTCCCGGAGATCATCGGCTCTCGGTATGGTCAGGTGGCGCGCGTGCTGGCCGTGCTTGCCCTCGTGCTCGCGTACATGGTCATCGTCAGCTACCAGTTCAACGCGCTCGGGGCGGTTCTCAACGCAATCCTGGGCGATTCGCTTGTGCCGTTGCCGCGGGGGACCCTCATCGCCGCCGTGGTCGTCGTGACCTACACGATTCTGGCCGGGTTGCTGAGTCTCGCCTATACGGACATCGTCACCGGGATCATCATCACAGCCGCACTGGCCGTTGCGCTGCCTGTTCTGTGGATCAAGGCGGGGGGCTGGGGCGGCATGGAGCAGAGTTTCGCAGCGATGGGCAGGCCTGACCACATGAAGGCCTGGGGCGTCTACAGCCCCGCTCAGATCATCAACTACACCCTGCCGACCTTTCTGCTGATCGTGGGCGACGCCAATCAGTACCAGCGATTCTTTGCGAGCAAGAGCGCCCGGGGCGCCAAGAGTGCCGTCACATTCATGGTCTTCGCGGTGTTGGTCGTTGAGAGTCTGATTATCCTGGAGGCGTGGATCGCGTCGAGCCTGATGCCCAATGCTGCTATCGGCAAGTACGTTCTGATCTACGCCGCAAAGGACTACATGCCGATGGCTCTCGGGCTGCTGTTCATGATCACGATCGTCGGCATCATCATCTCCACTGCCGATTCCTTCCTCTTGATCCCGGCGACCTGTCTGATCCGCGACGTCTATCTGAACTACATCAATCCAAAGGCGTCGGACAAGAGGACCGTCCTCCTCAGTCGCCTGCTGGTGCTGTTCCTTGGCGTCGTTGCCTACCTCGTCTCGCTGTCGTTCGCCCGTTCGACCACGATCTTCCATCGAGCCATGTACGCCTATACGATCTACGGGGCGGCGATCACCCCGTGCCTGGCCGCCGCTCTATTCTGGAAACGCGCCACCACGGCCGGCGCCATCGCCTCCATCCTCGGCGGGACTGTGACCACTCTGGTCTGGTCTGCTCTGGACTTCACGGACAGTGCTTCATTCACGTGGCTGGCCGAGCTCGACGCCGTACTGCCGGCGATTACGATCTCCGTGGTCGGCTTGATTGCCGGCAGTCTGCTGACTCCGAGGAAACTGGAGGCCTGTGTCGCGTCCGGGTGACGTATGTTTGCCAGAGAGACCTACATCCAGCGCAGAGAGCGGCTGAGGACTCAGGTTCAGTCGGGGCTGATTCTGCTTCCGGGCAATGATGAATCGCCGATGAACTATGCGGCGAACACGTACCCGTTCCGCCAGGACAGCACGTTCCTGTACTATTTCGGGCTCGACCAGCCCCACCTGGCGGCTGTCATCGACGCGGACGACGGCACGGAGTGTGTCTTCGGCGACGATCCGACCGTCGAGGAGATCGTCTGGACGGGACCCGTGTCGTTGTTGCGCGACCGATGCCAGCTCGCGGGCGTCGCGCAGACGGCCCCGAGCGACGAATTGCAGCAGGTCGTGCAGAAGGCCGTTCGCCAGGGACGGACGATTCATTTCCCTCCCCAGTATCGCGCAGAGAACGTTCTGAGGATGAATCGTTTGTGGAGTCCGGCGCCGCCGCCCGGGCCCTCCGTGAGCCTCATCCGGGCGATAGTCCAGCAACGATCGATCAAATCGCCCGAGGAGATCGAGCAGGTTGAAGCAGCCCTGAAGATCTCGCGGCAGATGCACATCATGGCGATGAGAATGGCCCGGCCGGGGAGGATCGAGCGGGAAGTGGCGGGGACGATGGAGGACTTGGCGCTATCGAGCGGCGTACGATTGGCTTTCCCCCCGATCTTCTCCGTGCATGGCGAGACGATGCACAATCCTCACTACAACAACGCCCTGGGAGCCGGCGACATCGCCGTCAACGATTCCGGGGCCGAGTCGCCTCTGCACTATGCCAGTGACATCACCCGGACGATCCCCGTCGGCGGGCGGTTCTCATCACGGCAGAGGGAGGTCTATTCCATCGTGCTCGAAGCGCAGAAGAGAGCCTTGAGAATGGCCCGACCTGGAGTCGAGTGGCGCGAGGTCCATCGCCTGACCGCCGTCACATTGATGGAGGGTCTCAAGGAGCTTGGGCTGGTCAAAGGAAACCCGCAGGAAGCGGTGGCGGCGGGGGCGCATACGATGTTCTTTCCCTGTGGCGTGGGCCACATGATGGGGCTCGACGTGCACGACATGGAGCCGCTCGGCGAGGATCACGTCGGCTACACGGACACGATCCGGCGCAATCCCGAGTTCGGCTGGCGTTACCTGCGTCTGGCCAAGACCATCGAGCCGGGCTTCGTCATCACTGTTGAGCCGGGCATCTACTTCATCCCGCCGCTTGTCGATCAGTGGCGCGCCGAGAGCCGGTGCAGCCGGTTCATCAACTATGACAAGGTCGAGACGTACCGCGACTTTCACGGCGTGCGAGTCGAGGACAACATCGTCGTGACTGCCGAGGACTGCCGCGTTCTCGGCCAACCGATTCCCAAGACCATCGAAGAAGTCGAGGCGTTGGCCTCGATGTGAGAGGGACTATGCCAAAGACGAAGATCATCGCCACACTGGGGCCAGCCAGCGGCAGCTATACGGCGTTGCGCAAGATGGTGACCGCCGGCCTCGATGTCGTGCGGCTGAATTTCTCGCACGGAAGTGACGAGGAGCATCTCCAGAGGCTGGAGACGGTCCGCCGGATCAACAGGAAATACCGCCGGGCAATCAAGATCATGCAAGACCTGGAGGGCTTCCGCATCCGCGTGGGGACGTTCAAAGGCTCCGGCACTCGCGAGCTGATCGACCATTCCACCGTCTGGCTGGCGAACGACGCAACGGAGGCCGGGCCCAGGACGATCCCCTTCGATTATCACAGCGATCTGAGCCGGATCAAGCCGGGGCAGATGGTCTACATCGACGACGGCAACCTCGCCCTGCGGGTCAAAGAGGTTTGCGCTAGCAGTCTCAAGGCTGTCGTCGTCGAAGGCGGTGTCCTCAAGGAGCGAAAGGGCATCAACATGCCCGGCGCAGACCTCGATTTCGACGGCCTGACTGAGAAGGACAAGGCAGACATCCGGTTCGGAATCGAGCATAGGGTGGACTACGTCGCCTTGTCGTTCGTGCGCGACGCCAAAGACGTGTGGGAGGCCGCCCGGCTGATCAAGCCGCACCTGCCCAACTGTCGGATCGTGGCCAAGGTCGAGAGCCGCCAGGCGATTCGCAACATCGACGCCATCATCGACGCGGCCGATGGCGTCATGGTCGCCCGCGGCGACATGGGCGTCGCCATCCCGATCTACGAAGTCCCCATCGTGCAGAAGGGGATCATCCGCCGATGCAACGCGGCCGGCAAGTTCGTTATTACCGCCACGCAGATGCTCGAACATATGACCGAGCACAGCCGGCCCACCCGGGCCGAGGTCGCCGACGTGGCCAACGCCATACTCGACGGCACGGACTTCGTCATGCTCTCCGGCGAGACCGCCGTCGGACGCTTTCCTTATGAGTCCGTCCGGATGATGAACGACATCATCAAGTTCACGGAGAAAGCAGTGCGGACCGGTCTGTGCGCCAGTCATCGTCAGGCGTAGGGGAGTTCCTACAGTTTGTCCAACACGTCGGCGTACGCCTGCTGCGAACGGAGGCCGACCAGGCGTTGGACCTCCTGGCCGTTCTTAAAGAACAACACCGCAGGGATGCCCTGGATCCCGTACCGGTCGGCCACCTGGGGCAGTTTGTCCACGTTGACCTTGGAAATCAGGGCCTGGCCCTCGTACTGCTTCGCGAGCTGCTCGATGGTCGGTGCCAGCCGGCGGCAGGGCGGGCAGGAGTCCGAGTAGAAGTCCACGAGCACCGGTTTGTCGGCGCCGAGCACCTGGCTATTGAAGTCCTCCACGGAGCCGATCTGTACGGCCGCGTGCTCACCGCCAGCCGGCTCCACGGTCGTTCGGGACGCGCCAAAGGACCAGGCAAAAAGGCCCCCGATCATCGCGCCAAGCAACGCTCCGCGCCAGGGGTTGGCCGTCAAGGGGCAGGCGCCGGTGCTGCATCTGCCGAGGGTACCCATCAACGCTCCCAGACTGCCGCCGATGAGCAGTCCCACGATCAACTGGATGAAGGTCACTCTGGTCATTGTCTGTGCTCCCGTCTTCAGTGAATGAGACTTATGGGACGGATGGAACCCGTCCCGCTCTGCGCTCTCGGTCACAAGGTGGCCTCCAGCAACTCCAGGGCGTGTACGACCTGGCGGAGACTTTCGCGGTCGAGACTCGTGTAGACCCGGCTCTCACAATCGCTCATGTGCCCGATAATCCGCCGCTTCGTTCGCCTGCCCTTGGGGGTCAGCGAGACCACGATGCTCCGCCGGTCGTCCGGGCGCGAGTGCGTCTTCACGTAGCCATCGACGACCAGCGTGTTGAGGACGCGACTGCCCCGGGACGGCGACAGCGCCATCCGCTGGGAGAACTCGCAGCCCGTGACCTCCTGCCCATCGCCGAGGACGATCAACCCGTTAAACTGTGCCTGCGACAGGCCCAGCTCCGCCTGGATCTGCTCCTCGCTGCGCTGGCATTTGCGCTTCACGCCCAGGATCAGCTCGAACAAACGTCTGCCCATCATTGCACCTGTCGTTCCCTGTAATTGCTATCAGCAATAGTTGCTATCAGCAATTATATGAGTCTACGCCTGAGCGGTCAAGAAGGTTCGCGGATTCCTGTCAATATCGGGGGGCATCTGGGCTGTAGTCTCGTCGTCATCGCAAAGGTGGAAGCATCCGGATGCCCATGGATCTCCGCCCTCACGGACGCCGGCCCCCTCCGAGGACGTTGGGTGACGCAGGCGAAACCGCCTGCCCACGGCCTGGGCGAGGAAGTCTTGTCCTTGTAGCGCCGGCCACGGCGTATCGCATGCTGCCAGAGCGAGGCCGGGAGGCCCTCGCGACGGCCACAGGAGTGGAGACAGCACCATCGTACAGGTTGGCAGCATGACGAATCGGGCGCCGCCGGAGGGGCGAGCCGTCTTCCGCCAGACACGGACTGTGCCGGAGTAACCTGAGAGCGACTACTCCGCCTTGTTACCGTGATGCAGGTTATCGGAGAGCCTCCGGACCTTGCTGAGGGCGGAAAGGGCGAAGATGAGCGGATAGAGCTCCTCGAAATACCAGAGCCGGGCGAAGTACAGGCCGATGGGGCAAGCGGGGGTGGACCGGCCGCAGCGCGTGGCTGCAATGAGCCAGGCGGCGCCGCGCTGAGTGGCTTCGATCACGGATTGTGGATTTCGGATTACGGATTGAAGCGAAGCGGTTGCCAGGGCATCGACCGCCAGAGAGGTCTCTTCAATAGAGGACGTGACGGAAGCGGCGCCGCCCCAGCCCCCGTCGGCGTTTTGCACGTTCAAGAGCCACCGGGCCGCGTGGTCCTGCATGGCCCAGAGCGACTGCGGATCGAATCCGCAATCCGCAATTCGCGACCCGCAACTGGCAAGATGGCTCAGTGCCCGGCCGGTCCCGTAGACGGGGTTCTCCTGGCTTGGCGTGAGTTGATTGCCGAACCAGAGAGGGACCCACGAGCCATCGGCCCGCTGAGTGTCACGCAGGTACCGCAAGGCTCGCGATACGGCATGACGGGTCCGGCTTCTCAGCGGATGCGTCAGCATGTCGAGCCAGGCGCTCATGGCGGCGATGGCGTGGGCCGTGATATCCGGCGTGCTTTTGTCGAAAGGCAGTTTGGTCCAACCTCGGCAAAACGTGGGAAAACCGCCGTCGTTGTTCTGGAGACCCAGGAGCCAGCCGACTCCAGAAGCGATTGTGGATTGCAGATTGCGGGTTGCGGATTCATCCACACCGGACAGGGCATGCAATGCGAGCAAGGCTCCGGACGTGTCGTCTCCGTCGGGGACAGCGCCGGGCAGGTTCGACCATGCCCAGCCTCCCGGCGCCGCGTGCGTGTAGGGATGTACAGCCCGGTGTTGGCAGGACAAGAGCCAGTCCCACAGGGCGTTCAATTCCGAATCTCGGATTTGAGATCTCAGATTCCCGGATAGAGCGCTGATTGCCAACGTCGTGACCCATGTGGCGAGGTTCGTGTCGATGGGCCAACTCCCATCGTCGCGAATCGAGGCCACGAGAAATCCAACGCCCTTTCGCGTCACCTCGTGGTCGGTGTGCCCGGAGGCGGCCAGACTCATCACAACGAATGACGTTAGTGGCGCTGCTTCGAGGAAGCCGCCGTTGGAAGGCTGAAGTCCCGTCAGGACCCGCCGGCACTTCTGGCCGGACAGCCGTCGCACGAGTCTGGTGAGTGGATTGACGGGCTTGCGATGCTCGTGCCTCGCCTGGCCGATGGCGATCAGCGCGGGCAGCGCATAACTGACGACAGGCAAACGCAACCATTTGTACAGGCGATGGGGAAGCACAGCCAATTCAAAAGGCAGGGGCCTGACGAGCCGCCACGCGTCGCCACCTGTCCCCAGCCGGCCCGCCAGAGCGGCCATCGTCAGGATAGGGACGGAGAACGTCCGGTCACGGCCGTATTGCTGCTCCACCGCCTTTGCCAAAGCCCGGGGCTCCAGAACGCCAACCTTGCTTCGCAGCCACTGCTCTGCTCTCTTCGTCGTGTCGCGTGTCCCTGCGGGTACTGCCAAGGCAGAATAACACAACAGCGTGGTGCTCAGATTGCTCGGGCTCTGCACGGTGTCGCCCCAGCCGCCATCGGGGTTCTGGTGATCGCACAGCCAGCGCAGGCCGCGGTCGATCAGCGAACGATGTCTCTCCACATCGACCATCGCCAGGGCAAAGGCCGCCGTCGCCGTCGATAGGGCGCTGCTGGATAGATGTCCCTCCCAGAAACCTTGCGAATTCCTGGCCGCCAGCAGCCTTTGTCGCAGGGTGGCGATCGTGGTGCGTAGAACCTCTTTGTCGGATGGCAGAGTCATGTGGCAAGGCAGCCCAACGAGAGCAAACCGTAGTACGTGTATTCGCAATCCACAACGTCATCGCCCCAGTGGCCTCGAAAGCCGCCCTGCGGCGTCCATAAAGAGTCGAGATAGTCGAGATGCCTTTCCCTCGTGGCACCCACCGGGGTGCCGGCCAGCGACAGTGCGTGCAAGGCGGTCGCCGTCGAGAGCAGGTCAGGGATCGTGGGGCCCGTGGGCAGGCGAAATGCGCCAAATCCACCCTGTGGGTGTGCCTGTCCCTGCAACCAACGGAGAGCGGTTTCAGGAACTGGCCGGCCCAGGTAGTGCAGGACGCAGACGGCGGCGGCAGTGGCGGGCGTGGCACTCGTTGTCATCGCCGCCTCGTTCGCGTAGCCACCGTCGGGCATTTGAAGGGACTGAATCGACGCGACCATGCCGGCGGGCTCCGGGCAGGGGGCCCCGAGGTCCTGACAGGCCCCCAGGGCGAGAAAAGTGGCGTATGCACTGCCTCGCTCCGCTCCGATGGTTGTGCTGAATCCGCCGTCTTTCGCTTTATACGGTTGCAGGCGTGCCGCGATGTCACTGCTCCCAGCCTGGCCGCGCGATTCCGACAGGTCTGCCTTGCAGCGAGCCAAGCAGGCCAGATGCACGAAATCGAGGGATTCACCATTGCCGAAGCGGTCCAGATAATCAGCGACATGCTCGCAAGGAATGCCGGCGCCCAGCTCCAGCGAGGCTTCCAGCCCGAAGACGGTATAATACAGATCGCTCCGTCCGTCCCTGCCTCTAAGGCCTCCATCCGGTGTGAGTTGACGGCGAAGGAAGGTCCGCACCACGTCCACGGATTCGCCGAGGGCATCGCACGCTCGATTCACCGTCCGACGCATGTCCAACCTGACCGTCACGGCAGCAGCTCCCGTTTCAGTTCTGCACAGTCCCATTCGGTGATGCCTCCGGCACCGTGACGCTTGTCTGGCCGGTCATTTCCTCCGGCTCGCCGCCGGCGACCTGGAGAGCGACAATGACCTGTCTCACCTCGTGTCCCAGGACCGGTAAGCGCAGGCCGAAGACCAGAGCGCCCGTGACGCATGCGACACCGCCGAGCGCCACAGTGCCCGGTGCTCCGAGCACCTCCGCGAGGTTCCCGGCCAGCAGCGAGCCGAACGGCGCCATGCCCAGGAACATCATCGAGTATACCGCCATGACCCGTCCGCGCAACCTGTCCGGGACGAGCGACTGGATGAGCGTGTTCGAAGAGGCCAGGCCGATCATCATGGAAAACCCGGCGGGCAGAAGAGCGGCCACCGACAGCCAGAACGTGCGCGACAGTGAGAACAGGATCAGGCTGGCGCCGAAGCCCATCGCTGCGAACGCGACCCAGTGTCCCAGGCCGCGAATGCCTCTCTTCGCCGCCAAGACCAGTGCCCCGACGAGGGCACCGAATCCGGCGGCGCCCATGAGCAGACCAAGTCCTTCCGGGCCGCCGTGCAGGATCTTGTCGGCGAAGATCGGCATGAGCACGGCGTACGGCATGCCCATGAGACTGATCAGGCCGAGCATCAGCAGCAGGGCACGCACCGGCCCTGTGTGCCTGACGTAGCGGAACCCTTCGATGATACTGTCAAACGCTGAGCCGACCGGCGGAACGCGGCCATGGACAGTGACCGTCATCAACAGCAACCCTGCAATCACAGCGATGTAGCTGATTCCGTTGACGAGGAAGCACCAGCCTTCGCCGACGCTCGCCACCAATACGCCGGCTACGGCGGGTCCGACCATGCGCGCGCCGTTGATCATGGACGAATTCAGCGCGATGGCATTGATCAGGTCCTCTCTCCCGACCATGTCCACGACGAACGCCTGCCGCGTGGGGATATCGAAGGCGTTGACGGTGCCGAGCATGGCGGCCAGGATGAACATGTGCCAGATGTGCACGAGACCCGCCAGCGTCAGGGCGGTCAGAACAAAGGCCAGGAGCATGGAAGTCGTCTGCGTTATGATGAGGATGCGATGGCGATTGTACCGGTCCGCGACGGAACCGCCAACAGGACTCAGCAGAAGGACCGGAAGCTGACTGGAAAACCCGATGAGACCCAGCAGCTTGGCCGAGCCGGTCAGCCGATAGATGAGCCAGGACTGCGCGACCATCTGCATCCACGTGCCGATGAGCGAAATGAGCTGGCCGCCGAAGAAGAGTCGATAGTTGTGATGGCGCAAGGCCCGCAGCGCAAAAGGCAACCTGGACGGGCGCGCATTGGGGCTCTCGCGAGAGGCCTCCGCCCACCCGGCGCTGTCGTGACCGTTGTGCCTCACGTCTTGCCGCCTTGCTCCCGAGCGGACGCACGTCGAGCCGGGGCCTGACCCTGGGCGGCCGGGTCATCGCAGCAGCCCATGATCTCGAAGTCGTTGAACATCTTCCCGATCACGCGCCGCAGCAGTCCTTTAAGACTCGCGTTCGTCAGGGCTATGCAACTTGCGATGGCCTGCGACTTGTACGCCTCCATCAGGCGCCACGCGGAGGCTTCGATCTCCGTCACATGTGCAGTCGACGGGACCTCGCAGGGTGAGAGTTGCCCCGCCGCGTTACGCTCATGCGCCATGGCCAGCAGAATCGATGGCCGCCTGCCGTTGAAGAGCTCTTCTTTATGCGGCGAGCGAAGGTCTTCCAGGTCGTCGCGAATCTGGTAGGCGATGCCGAGGGATTCGCTATAGTGTCGCAATGCCTCGTGGACCAGCTCGTCGCAGCCGGCGAGGATCGCGCCGAGGTTCAACGCCACTTCGAACGCGGGGGCCGTCTTCATGCGAAAGATGTCGAGCACTTCTCGAACAGTCATTAGTCCAGGCTTGCGCATCCAGGCAAGCTCGCTGCCCTGGCCCAGGCACAGGCTGCGATGTCCGCGTGCGGCGGCGTCGAGGAGCTGGACCTTCTTGGCGTCCGGCACCTTCAGTTCGGCCAGGAGCCTGTAACCCTCGCCGAGCAACAGGTCTCCGACGTTGAGGGCGATCGGCACGCCGTACTCGGCGTGGAGCGTCTTCTGGCCGTAGCGCTCTGCGTCCCCATCTTCGATATCGTCGTGGATCAGAGAAGCCTTGTGGAAGCACTCGACGGCGACCGCCACCTTTTGCAGGTCCTCCTCGGCCACGAGGGAGTCATCCATACAGAAAGCGCGGTACGTGCACACCGCCAGGAATGGTCGCCATCGCTTGCCCGCCCGCGCCATCCAGTCCAGCGCCACTTGTTCCGTCGGACCCGGCTGCGGCGCGATCGTCGCCGCCAGCGCCTCGCGGGAGAACCACGCATCCACTTGCCGGTGCAGGGCGTCGAGGTCGAGGCGGCGCGTCTGATCGTCGGTTGTCTGGTAGAGGGCCTCCCACAGCCAGTCCACATCCACGCTCGTGTTGGCGCAGCCGTCCTGCAACAGTGGAATCGCAATCCCCGGGACGGCGCCGGCCTCCATGTAGGGATAGACTCGCTCGAGCACGGCCAGGCAGCTTGCGCCGACGACGCCCTCAACCCGGCCGGTCTCAATCAGGGACATGACCACTGGCGAGCCTTCTGCCACGAGCACGGTGTACCCCAGCCGGATCGCCTGCTCCCTGAGATCGCCGATAACGCACCGGCCGCACTGCTCGCACAGCAGGCCGATCTCATCGAATTTCGCAGGACATTCATCAGCGCATCGCAGGCACTTGGGCAGCAGGAGCAAACGCTTGTCGTAGGGGATCGCCGCCACCGTCTCCCGCCAGACCCCGTTGTTGACCAGGACGGCGGCGAAATCCGTGTACTTGAGGTCCATGCCCGCTTCCTTCAGCACGGCTTGTGTGTGCGCTCGCAACTCCTCGAGGGTCAAAGGAGGGACCGGATGTTCGCGCTCGACATAGCCGCGTATGGTCTCCACCAGCCTGTCGCGTGCGTGTTTGCTCTGCGGAATATTGTCCTGAGGCGGCCGCAATGGCTTCGTCGTCGTCATATGGTCATCCGGCATACGCTTGCTTCTCCTCAATCGACATGTAGCACCCCCGCCCTCGGGGGTGACTCCTTGCCCCAGCCGGGGGCGGCTGGGCTACAAGATCCGGAACAGGCCATCTGTCTGCCCAGCCTCTTGAAGGCTCGCCGCCAGGTGACGATCTCGCCCTTGCCCAGGGCCTGCACGATCGCCCGCTTGATCCACGACACGCCGCCGGCACGCTGATTGTCCCAGAACAGCCGCGGCACCATCTCGAAGTTCAACTCATAGCAGGCTCGATACAGGTCCAGATGCTCCAGTGTCATGCTGCCGAGAGAGAACCGGTGGCCGGCTGCGATCTCCTCCTGGGACACCGGCTCATAGAATACCGGAAAAACGACCGCCCGTCTGCGCCGCAGGTCGTTCACGAGCTCCAGCGTGGCGGTGACGTCTTCCCGCGTCTCTCCGGGCAAACCGAGAACGATACTGAAGACCGGGAAGAATCCACAGCGGTTCATGCGATCGGCTGCCTCGCGGATCATCTGTCCCCAGTCCGCTGGATCGAACGGCGAGATCTTGCCCGGGCTGTTCGCCGCGACAAGATGGCCGTTGGCGCTTTCGGCTCCCATGTTCACCCACAGGTACTCGCTCTTGCGTTCCCAGGTGAGCAGGCGTCGAATCTCCCGGAGCTGCTCGTCGGTCAATTGAAGGACCGATGCGATGTTTGCGTGATCGACCTGCATGAACGACAGGCCTTTGATCCGGCGCATGCGCGACAGCAAGCCGTGAAGCCTCTCGAAATCGGGCCGCACGCCTTGCGCGCCGTAGCGGAAGAAATCCTCGCTGCCACTGACGACCGCCTTCAAGCCGCCGGCTATGTTCGTTTCCAGGTCCGCGAGAATCGTCTCCTCCTCCAAGTGCACCATCTTCTGGCGTGCCATTGCACAGAACCGGCAGCCTCGTCCGCAGCCGCGCGACAGCTCGATGATCCCCAGCAGCGACGGCCCCCGGACCGGTTGGATACGACCGGCGCCGGTGTCGTGCTCGATGATGGCAGTCGTATGGGAACGGCCGCCGAGCAGATCAGCGAAAAGCTGCGGACCGGAAGATTCAAAGTAGCCCTGGAAGACGACGTCAATATCGACATCGGGTCTTCGTTCAGGATGTGAGAGCCACTGCCACGCGCCGGCGCCACCCACGACGATCTTGAACCCGTACTTGCGTTTGAACGCCGCAAGCTGCTCCAGCGTTCTTCGCGTCCAGTACTTCGTATACAGCTCACCCGACCAGAAGCTGGCCGTAGTCGTGTTGGACATGCCGGCGCCGAGTGGATCACTGGAGCTGAACGCAACGAGCTTGACCCAGGGACCCATCAGGTCGGTCAATCGCTCCGGTGTCGTGCACACGATGTCCTTGTTGCTGAGGGCGGTGTACGTCAACAACGCCGATTCGACCCGCCGCAATCCGAGCGGGGCGACGTGCGCTCGTCCTGCACGATCTGTCGATACGGGCGGCGCCAGAAACCGACGCATGAAGACCTCAGGCAGATGCGTGGTCTGCATGGTCGCGAACATCCCCTCGAACAGGATTCGATAATCCGCGCTGAGCGTCCTGTCTGCGACGAGGAGGACGGCAGGCCGCAGGGTCGTCTCACCCATTGTGCTCCCCGTCCTTCCTATCGGTGTCACCGGGTCGAGCCGATGATTGCCCTGAATTCCTCTGTGATTTTGCGGTGATCCGCTGGATCTCCGCGGGCGACAGCGAGGTCAATACCTCTTGCGGGATGCCCAGCTCGCGCCGGAGGCCCTCCAGCGTGGGACAGGATCGAGCCGGCGACAGATCGTTCGTCTCTCTTGCGAATCGCTTGCGTCCGGCGCTGTGTTGACGAACCCTCTCGTAGAGGTCGCTCGATTGCGGATCGGCAGTGCCATCTGAATCGGCAGTCGCGGCAGGGACCTCGTCGCCGTTGATGTGCGGGTCCGCGTACTTGGGGAAGATGATTGCCTTGTGTGGACACATCCGGGCACAGGCGGGACAATTCGTCTTACAAGCGGTCGGCCTTCGCACCTCGACCCGGCCCTCGTTCGACAGCGCGTATACGCCGAACAGACAGAAGTTGAGGCAATTCTTGCAGTTGTGGCACCGATCATAGTCGATCACGGGGAACCAGGGGACCCACGCTGACTGCGGATCTGCGATTTCGGATTTCGGATTGCCACCGTGACTCGAATCCCCAATCCGCGATCTACAATCCGCAACTTGGGCGATGATCTCCTCCGGTGGCTGCGTTCTCATGTTGAAGAGCCTTGCCTGGCGATTGAGAGTCACGCCTGCGGCGTGAAACAGCCATCGAACGGCCCGGGGAAAACAAGCGACGATTGTCAAAGGGGCCTCGTTGGCCCAGGTCCTAAGTCGTGGGTCGCGATGGGCAGCCAGCCCGCACAAATCCGGCACAACCTCTACAGCAGGGCATTTCTCGCGCAGGCCGGTCACAATCCGCTCCCGTGCCGCTTTGGAGATGATGTCGTAGTAGGTGCAGGCACACGCCACCACGTGATGCTGCTCTGCCGGTTCAACTACTGCCATGACGCATATGTCCCATTCTGCCACGAAGGCCCGTGTGAGACCCGGATCGCGACGACCCACATCGGACAGCCACCGGGGCCTGCCCCTGCATTCATCGCCGTCCCGGATTATACCCGATCCTGGCCCCGGCAGTTCAGTCTCTAATGTCGTAGGCCATCAAGGCGTCGCCGTGGCGGATGTACAATCGGCCATTGGCGATCGTCGGGTGAGCCCAATGCTCGTTCGTGCCCTCGGTGATGGTGAACTGGCTCACCGGCTCGAATCCCGTTGCACCCGGCTTGACCAGGTACATCGTCCCGTCCTGTGCGTAGACGTACAACATGCCATCGGCGGCGACCACGACCGCCATCTTGGTCGCCGGGGCAGTCCACATCACCTTGCCCGTCTTCCATTCCGTACAGACAAGGCCCTTGTTGCCGCTTTGGGCGGTGCCGTAGATGTAGCCGTTTATCAGGACTGTGCCCTGCATCTGGCAATCCAGCGTCTTGTCCGCCCACTTGGGAGCCGCACTGGGACTGCTATCCGCCAGGGACAGCATTGCGCCACCCGTCCCCATGCCCGATGAGACGTAGATCGCGCCATCTTCGTAGAGCGGCGGATTGGGCTGAACGCCTGCCCGATGCGGATAGTCGTGCTGCCAGACCACCTCGCCGGAGACCGGATCGACCGCGGCGACGGCGTTCGCCAGCATTGTGACGATCAACCGCCGGCTGTCGTGGTCGATGATTCGCGGCGAGCAGCAGCCGGCACCCTGGCTGAGCCCTTTCGTCTGCCAGAGGACATCGCCCGTGTTCCTATCCAGGGCCACCAGCGAAGCATCGGCCCCTCCCACCGTGCAGATCGCCCTCGGCCCATCCACGAGCACCGACTCCGCAAAGCCGAATTTCGCCTGCCCGGCCTTGAATCGCTCCAGCAGGTCTACCGTCTTGAGCATGTGGCCCTTGGCCACATCGAAGATGACGAACTTGCCCAGCCCGGTCACGAGATACGCCCGGTCTCCGTCAATCGTCGGCGTCGCCCGCGTCCCCGCCACAGCCGGGCCGCGCTTCTCCATCTCCTCTCCATACGCCACGTTCCATTTTGGCGTCCCGTCGAGCCCGAACGCGAACATGTGTCCCCGCTTCTGCTCATCCATCCCGGTCACATAGACGACGCCATTAACCACCGTGGCCGACGAATACCCCTGTCCCAGGCCCTTGGCCGTCCACACCAGCTTCGGCCCGCCCTGCGGCCACTCCTTCAACAGCCCCGTCTCCGGGAATACCCCATCCCCCGCCGGTCCCCGAAAGCGCGGGCAATCTCCACCCCCGCTCCGCGCGACCAAGGCCATCACCATGATGAGCGAAGAAATCACCGCTGTTCTGTTCACAGGTTGCCTCCTTTTTTAGACCCAGTATACCACCCGTGCCATCTTGTGAACAGACCCCGCCGATCTGGGCAACCACTGGTCTTGGTGCTGTCCTCCTTACGCAAGCGTTGACGGTGCCGAGAACCGAGCTCCCGGATCTTGGCGTCCCAAAGGCTCAAGACTATTTGACGTTGTAGCAAAGCAGTATATCCTGATCTCGGATGTACAGGTTTCCGTTGGCGATGACCGGGTGCGCCCAGGCCGGCGCCCTGCTACGGTTCGGCTGTTCAAGACGGCCACGCTCGATGTACTGCTTCGGGCTCGGCTCAATCAGGAGCGTGGCGACGTTCTCGGTGCGATAGTAGAGTTGGCCATCCGCCATCGCCAGCGAGCCCTTCATCGCCCCGTTGTCACGCCCGTCCCACAGGACGTTGCCGGTCTTGAAATCGAGACAGACGAGGGCAGCGTGCCAAATTCATAAGCGCCGATGTCCGGGGCGGAGCCCACGGCATGCCATAGGCCGTCGATCTCGATATCCATCCACCTGATGACGACGGGATTGCCGGCATCGATACAGGGCGAGCCCGCCTTCAAGTGATAGTCACCTCCCACCCAGACAGCCTCTGTCTCACCCGCGTCGGCGGGCTCATTGGGATCGGTCGGATCACCCCAATACCCCGGCTCGACGAAGTTGGGGTCCGCGTCGATATTGCCCTCGCCGGGCCACCCGCCTTGTACGTTCGAGTAGCTGACGGTCGGCGCATTGGCGATGATCTGAGTTGTTCCGGGCGCGCAGCCATTGGCGCGAATGATCGTGCTGTCGACCGTGGGTATGCCGCCGCGAATGCCGTTGCCGCGATTCCCGATAATGTCGCAGTACAGAATCGTGGCGTGGCCGTACAGCACTTGCCGGCTTCCCTGCGTTGCCGACATATCGATGCCGTCGCCCCCGTTGCCCGCAATGACACAGTTGGTGAGCAGGGGATTGCTGCCCGGCAAGAGCATAATGCCTGATTGCCCATTATCCACAATGCAGCAGTGATCGATCCACGGGCAGGTGCCCTCGCAGGAGATGCCTGGGCCGGGACCGCGGATCGTGAAGCCTTCAAGCACGGAGTTGGCGTCCGCGCCGGCGGCGAACGTCGCACCCTGGATCACCGTGGCGGCGACCACGTTGGAATCCCAGGGGTTCTGAGAGGTGATCCGCAAGGCTTTCCCGCCGAACGAGACAGTCTCCTTGTAGATGCCGGGCGCCACTTCGATGACATCCCCATTGCTCGCCTCCGACACGGCATCACGGACATAACCATAGTGTATGCCGGTTACGGTATTTGTGACCGCTCCATCCTGAACGGCCAGCGAGGGCGTGACGAGTTCGATGCCTTCGCTTTTGCCGAGATTGCGGGAGTACTGCTTGTCCACCGCGTTGTTCCAGTGCTCGTGGACGCCGAGACTGGCCAGACGAGATCCGGTGCGGTTTGGATCGTAGAAGCTGCCCGAGGGCGGATTGCCCGCCAGGGCTGCCTCGTGGAGGTAATTGTCCACGCCTTGGCCGGAGCAGTTGTTGTTCAGCAGCGGTTCATTCCGCAGGAAATCCAGCACGACCGAATCGATGGCAATGGAGTCCTGCGACGCAAACACGCTGGCTGTCCAATTATTACCAAAGGAGCTGAAGCGGAGCACCCTGGTGATCGCGTTGTCGGAACCATAGAGACCATCCACCAGGAACAGCAGCGTCTTACCGCCGAGTTGCGGGTGGCCAATGAGATCGACAATAGGATTGTAGGATCCCATGGGATTATTGCGAAGACCGAAGTTGTGCAGGGGAAAGGGCGTCCAGCCACCGTTCCACACCATATAATTGGCATTCGTCCGCCAACAGATAGAGCCAAACCAGTTTTTGCCGCTCGCGGTAAAACCGTACATGCTATGCGCCGAGAGCTGGGCCATATTGATCAGATATTTGGCTGCGGTCACGCAGGTTGGCAGATAGGCCGTGGCATTGTTCGTGGGGCTCACGCTCGGATTGGCGAAGCGGACGGGATGAGTAGGGTCATAGACCGCACCGATGCGGCCGTTGCCCGTCGTGTTGGCCACGAACCTCACGTTCTGGAAATTCGGGTCCGCATCCCCGTGGATCCGGTTGTAGAGCGGATTGGCAATGGCCCGCGAGGCATCATAAACGGCGACGTCTGACCCGGAAACATGCACGTTGTCGAAGAGTTGGGCAAGGAGGGAATGAATCATCTGCGGGCTTGGCATGCGGCCGTTGCCGCCGCGGGTGTCATAAGCGGGGCCGTATCCCTCCGCGTTCAGG
>JAFGJR010000275.1 GCA_016928975.1 Sedimentisphaerales bacterium
GAATGCTGCTACGCCCATGACGTCATTGCCTGTGGCAAGAGGGATCAAGGCAGTCTGCTGCCATTCATCCTGGTTGAGGGCGTTTTTTACTATCTTCCCTTCGATTAGGAGTGTGCCTGCGCCCAGGATGTAGCGGTTATCTGTGACTGATGCTGCGCCCTGGAGCTTTGCTGCAGGGAAGCTGTCGAGAGGGATTGCTACATTCTGATATGTTGTGCCGTCATACTCAAGAAGAAAGCCGTTGTGCTCTGCGTTGCCGGTCGTTCCGATGTAGCGGTGAGTTGAGCCGTGCTTTTGGAATGAGCATGTGAAGTTGCCGTAGTCTGCTGGCTTGAGGACTGTGCCTGTTGGTGATATCGGAGAAGTCATCTCGGTGAATGGATCGATGCAATTGTCTAAAGTGCCGTAAGATGTTGGCTGTGTATGAAGATGTTTTGTTGGCTGTGTTGTCGGTGCTGCTGCTACTGGCAATGCTAAAGCTGCTGCCATTGTGAGCTTAAGGCCTGTGCCTTTCATATAATCCACTGCAGAATAAGCTATGTCCTTTGCTGAGTGGATGAGGTGATTTCCTGTTTCCAGGATGCTGTTTAGGGTGTTTTTATACATAAGGGTATGGTGTGAGAAGCTGTGCTCAGGCTTCATGGTTGTCGTCCGGGCTGAGCGCTGTTCCACGTGAAACATGTTTTTGTCCCTCTTTTGCACGTTTTTGTGTGCTACTCTTCATTCTACCCTGCGCAACAGCCAAAGTCACGAACTTTTTTAAGAAAATTGGCGGAGCAGAGGCCGGCTGTCGGCTGCGCCTCGTCGGGCACCCCGGAGGGGCCATCCCCCGCCCGACCAGCGGCCATTCTGCCAAGATAGCCCGCCCATACCCCCGGCCACCCACCCCTGGTCACATTGAAGGTGCGGGCGCTGAGGCTCGGATGGAAGGAACGGCCGGCTGGCTGCGGGCAGGCCGGCGGAAAATGTTGCCCGGACAAGACTTGGAGATCCGCAGCGTCCAAGGGGCAGAGGCAGGCAGAGGTTATCGGTGAAGCCGGGTGGCACACCAGTAGCTGCGGTGAAGGGTTTGGGGGTAGCGGTTGGGCCGGTCCGATATCGGCTTGGTGCGTCCATGCCAGGCCGGCGGCCGGACGAGATGCCGCAGCCTGGTCGGCGTCCGCTGCTGCCGGGATGAAGCCGCCGGCAAGGTGAGCGCACGTCCGATATCCGCTTGGCGTGTTTGTGCCAGACCGGCGGCTGAACGGGCTAACGCAGCCCGGTCAGGATCAGCGGTTCTCGGCATGAAATCGACGCGGTCGGCCGGGCGGTGAGGAACGAGGGCGGTGGCCCAGGGGGCGGGATCGGGGAACGACGGCAAGCTCAGCTTCCGGTTGAGCTGAGCTTGCCCACAAGAGGTAAGCCACAGAGGTGGTTCAAATGAGAGAGTATCGAGCACGGTGTGCCTGTTGCGGCACGGAGATCGAGGAACTGGCCGGGCAGGAGTGGTGCAACGGCTGTTGTGTGAACTTGCGCGAGCTGGCGTTGCGGGGTGCCCGATGAGACGCTGCCCATCGTGCGGATTGAAGCGGCCGGAGTCGGCGTTTTTCTGCTGGTGCTGCGACCGGTGCGAGAAGCTGATGATCGATGTGGCCGTGGAGCAGGGGTGGACGGCATGACTCCGAGCAACGCAATCGGGATCTCCAGGACGCTGTACCCGGGGATTGTCGTGGAAGCGGACGACATCTGCCGCGACTGCCTGGAGGAGGCGGCCTGGGAGGATGTGGACCTGTACGAAGCGGCGGTGGAGCTGGAGAGGGAGCTTGAGCGGGTGCAGGAAACACCAATAGTCGTGTATGCGGAGCGGAGGTGAGAAGCATGGAAGACGACAAGGATCCGTTACGAGGATGCTTTTGCGAAGGATGTCGGATGTTCCGGGAGTGCCGGCTGAAGATCGGGGCGACGGCCGATGATCCGGCATGCTGGGACTTCATCCCGGCCGACTTTTTCGAATAGAAAAGCCCGCCGGCCGGGGGGCGGGCGGGCTTTCGTGGGAGCCTCGGCTGCCGCGTGTGCAGCGTATCACGCGTCAGAGGCGGCGTCCGGAGTCTCCGCATCGGCGTTGGTGTTCGTAGCAGAAAGACCGAGCAGGTGCCGAATCAGAACCGTGCACAGCAAGATAATCAGTACGGGCATATCGTCCAGGAAATACGTCTGGGCGGTCTGGAAGGTCTGCGTGTCTCTGTCCAGGTACCGCTTCTGGATAGAGAAACTGGGGCGGTCTGTCTGCTTCCCGTTCCTTTCAACCGGGTTGCTCCACGTGGACACGCTCATCTTCCCGAGGCGGTCCACTTGCTCAGGTTTGCGGGGAGGTTCGTACGACATTGCGATTCTCCTTTCAAAAAGAGCTTCTCTTGCCTTATGCTTTGGTCTCATACGCAGAGACCGATCACTCTCACAGCCAAATGGCGGACGACCAGAGCGACCAGAATGACGATCGCCCAACTCACCCATGGCCGCATCGGGCGATGGGCATAGCGGGTCAGGAGGCTGTCTACTGCTCGTACCGCGGGGTCGGTCAGCTCTGCCGTGGCGGCGCAGGTACGGCTGTTTCGCGTTGCGGCCAACTGCCCAAGGATGAGCCTCAAGCCCGCCAGCAGGACGAACGCGTCCAGACAGCCGGCGAGTAGCACCAGAGGCAGGGCGAAGATGTTGTTGACGTAGATCATGGCCTCCTCACGGTGTGATCATGGTCTTTCCAGCCAACTTGGTGTATTGATCCACCAGCGTTTTCTGATCCTTGATGAACCGATAGCGCAATTCACCCTGGACTGTCGAAGCCACGGCCTTCAAGAGCTTCTCATCAACGTTACCGGGATGATCGCCCACGCCGATCACGTCAATAACCACAGAGCGGCCCTTGAGATCATCAGCAGTCGCCAAGGGATTTCTGCCCTGACCGTCGGTCAGGAGCACAATGCGCCGCACAACGTCGCTCCGGCTCCAGTCAAACAGATCGCGTGCAACCTTGAGCCCTTGGTTGATATCCGTGCCGCCGCCGGAGGTCAGGGACTGAATGGCCTGGATGATCTGCGGTTTGTGCGTGAGGATGGCGTGGATGGGGATGACAACCTGAGCACGGCTGGTGAACTTCACGACGCCCACTTCGTCATGAGGATCCACCCGCTGCTTCTCCAGGACCATGCTGATACTGGCCCGGATTGCTGCCTGCAGCTTGGTGAAGCGGCCGTCATAACGACCGTCCATGCTTCCGGAGACGTCGTTCACCATAATCACCTGTTCCCGTTGCCCGGCAACAACCGGCAGAACGGACTGCGCCGGAAAAGCGCATGCTGCATGGACAGGTCGAGTCATTGCGGGGCCTGCATTCTGGTTAGTCGGCCCTGCCGCGGCAGGTCCCTGCACTGCCGGGTTGAGGAGCGTCCGCCCCTGAAGAATCGTCGCCCCCAGTGATGCCCCACATCCCTGACAAAACATAGCAGTGGGTGGACTGGTGGCTCTACAGTGTGAACACGTGAGATCCATGACTGCCTCCTTTCTATTAATGGCGTATGTAGATCGCAGCGTAACCCGCGATCCGGATCTCCTGGCCGGGCAGCAGCAACGCTGGCTGCTGAGCCGGCTGACCGTTGATACACGTTTGATTGGCGCTTCCTGCATCCTGCACGAACACACTCCCGTTGCAGCAGATCACGAAGAACTGGCGACGGGAGATATAGCTGTCTCGAGGGTTCAGCTGCTCTCGCCCCACCTGGTGGGCGCCCTCGGGAATGCGGAAGGTGGTGCCCGCCAGGGGCCCCGACTGGAACAGCAGTTCATGACCGGCCGAGCCGAAATCGAGCCGGCAATGCGGACAGGCGGGTTGATGGTCAACTTCCCTGCCGCAGCCGAGACAACGAGTCGAGGTCCCTGCGGCGGTGTTGGCTCTCTGGCCGCAGCGGGTGCAGAAGCTGGCCCCGGAAGCAAGCTGGCCTCCGCAGTTCCGGCAGGTATTAAGTGCAGCCGGGCTGGCCCCCTGCAATGCGATGATCACTTCGTTGGCGGTCTGTGGACGCGCCTGAGGTTCATCACTCAGCATCCGCATGCAGATGTGCTGAATTTGTGATGGTATGGTGGGGTCGCTGAAGTAAGGGAGAGAGCCCGGCCCGCTGCCTGTCGCCGGTCGCTCACCTGTGAGCATATAGTAGAGCAGGGCGCCCAGGGCATACAGATCGGCACGATGGTCAACCGCTCGAGCGTCCTTTTTCTGCTCCTCTGGCATCCAGTCAGGCGAGCCGAGCATGCCTGTCCCCCGCGTGATGGTGGGGGACTGCATCAGCTTGCAGATACCCAGGTCCAGAATGCGCACCTGGCCATCGGGCTGGACCATGACGTTGGCCGGCTTGATGTCCCGGTGGATGACACCCTTATCGTGCAATGCCTGGAGGCCTTCGGCGATGACGCAGGTAATCGCGGCGGCCTGATCGAAGGGGAGCCTGCCGCCACAACGAATCACGAATGTATCCAGGTTCTCCCCTTCGACAAACGGCATGACCAGGTACCAGCTGTCACCTTCCTGGCGGCATACAATAGGATCCACGATCACCGGATGGCCGATGCGGAGACCGCCGGCACGCTGGAATCTCGCGAGTTCCTGGGTGTAGTTGCTCGCATTGGCCGGTGTTGCAAGCTGCTTGATGGCGACTGAATCGCCGGCAGTCTGGTCAAGTCCCTTGGCAACCACGGCCTGCCCCTCGATGGCAATGATGTCCAGGACCTCAAACTGCCCCAGAACGCGGTCTCCGATATTCATCATCGCGGACACAGCCTTTCTCCTGTTCACGGGGTCTGGACAAGGCGGAGCGTGGTGGTCCCGATGACGACCTCATCGCCGGCCTCGAGAATGATCGAGCGGCGAATCCGCAACAGCGTGCCATTCGAGCTGCCCAGATCCTCCAGGTAGAAAGTGCCGTCCGATCTTGACAGCCGCGAGTGACGACGAGACACAAACTCGTCGTCGTCGATAACGACGTCGCAGCGGTCATCCTTGCCGATGATCACGCTGTCACCAGAAAGCTCAGCCACAGTTTCCTCCTTCCCCTGTCTCAGACGCGTCAGTCTGTATCTGGGCACCGGCTGACCGGCGCGGGCCCCGCAGCCAGGGCAGACGTGGCCTTCAGGCGGCAGATCACGGTCGCCACGGCCGGACACGGCTGCAGCCGGTAATTTGTCCAGGATTCGGGCTGTGGGAAGGGCCGGCTCGGGTGCCAGGAGGGACTGGGCGCCCTCCTCCTTTTCAGGCGACTCAGCGCTCGCAGCTTCGTTTCTGGAGATAGGTGCGGTTGCTGCGGTCAGCAGGAGTGCACCGAGTTGGTGGCCGCACTGGGGGCAGAACTTAGCACCCGCCTGGTACGCTGCATCGCAAGCTGCGCAGCCAGGCCCACTCGGGGCTCCTGCGCAGCCGGATGCTTCTTCAATGACGAAGGACTTGCTGGGTTGGCTACTCATGTTCGGACTCCTGTAATTGTCGAAGCAGCTTGGCCCGCTCGACTGGATACGAACCAGTCCGTGTCTGATCCGACTTTTCGGGCAAGGGCTTCGATATCGGTTGATAATGGCAGCACATCACAGTGACGTTGTCCTGGGTACCCTCGTTCAGTGCTCTGTCGGCGAGTCGCTCGGGTAACAGCTCAATCGAGTGGCGGTCAGCGTCCCAAGCGCGCAGGAGTTCGGCGATCTGCTCATCTGAGACCACATCAGTGAGCCCATCCGTGCAAAGCAGGATCAAGTCACCTGGCAGCAGATGGTGCAGGCGTGTCTCCACTTCCAGCGGGCCGGGGTGACCCAGGTAGCGGTGAATTACGTGAGCGCATGGATGCTCTTTGGCTTCCTCCGGCGAGATCACCTCCGCATCGAGCAGATCCTGGATGTGGCTGTGATCACGGCTGATCCTGCGAATTGTCCCATCGCGGAAGAGATACACGCGCGAATCGCCCAGCCAGGCAACATGGAGGATACCGTTGACAACCACCGCGCTGACCACCGTGGAGGCCATGCCTTTCAGGTCGGGATTTCCATTCGCCTGTTGAAGGATCGCCTGATTCGCAAGAACGATGGCCTCAACCAGCAACGTGAGGATCTGTTCAGATGTCAGAATGCAGCTTTCGTCCGGGCTTGGGCCGGCAAGTGAGGCCGAGATGTGCGCCACGAGCCACCACACGGTTGTGCTGCTGGCTACCTCCCCGCCCAATGCCCCTCCCACTCCGTCGGCAACTACCAGGACCCACATCTCCCGCCCACCCCGAGCGCAACGCTTTAGAATGATTGCCCGCCCGGCATCCTCCAGGTTGTCCCGCGGGCCTTTTTCGATGCGGTATGCGATCTGCGTCATGTTTCACTCCAAAGTCAGAGATCCACTTTGCCTACCGATTACAGGATACGGGAGTCGCCTTTACGTCCGATGACGTTCGAATGACTGCTTCCTTTAGCGAGGCTTCCGCCTGAGCTCTTCCGGGCAGAACACCAGTTCATCGCGGGCCTTTGTCCCTCAGGATCCGGCCGATCGCACAGCATGCGGTGACCGCACACCCGAGAAGAAACAGGGCTGTGTAGCGCTCTCTGTTGCGCACGTGCAGCGAGTCCATGATCGAGTTCCATGTCACACTGCCCTCGACGTTGGCCAACACGTAGAGCACCGCCACCACCAGCAGCGCGCCCCAGACAATGCGCCAGCGCACCCGCTTCCTCGGCGCAGTCGATGCTCTCATGGACGGCACCTGCGGAACCGGTCCGCCAGGTTGTGTTTGCTTTGGCTGACCTTGCATCTGTTTCATCACTCTTGTCTCCAGTTCCATTATTCCCGAGCACTCCCTTGCCTCGCTGACTGGCCGATGATTTCGCTCGTCAAGCGAGTGCTCCGCCATGTCTATGTCCTTTGTACTTGAGGAACTCGCTGAAACGTTGATGACAGGATTCTTTGCCGATGACGTGGGCCGCGCGATTGTCTGAAGGCACCTGCCGGTCGTCAGGCGCATGTCAATATCTAATCACGCTTCCTGCATTCCCAGCACGGACAATGGGTGCTGTAACTCTTTTTCCAAAGGAGGTGCTCTATGGCCAGACCAGCCATGCTGGTGTTCGGCAGGATGCCCGAGCCTGAGTCAGGGTGCTGGTACCTGCTGCGAGTAGAGGACATCGAGATCGACAATGGCGCCGCGCACGCGCGGTTGTGCCATCTCGATCCGGAACTGGAGGGGTTGGCTCA
>JAFGJR010000276.1 GCA_016928975.1 Sedimentisphaerales bacterium
CTCGTTGCGAAGGGCAGGACTGTGAGCCAGACTCATACGAATCTCATAGTAGGGCTTGTTGGTTCCCTGGGGAGCGGCTGTACGACAGTGAGCGAGGCTCCCGCCGAAGAGGGATTCAAGCGAGTCTCAATTCCGAGTCTGATCAAGGACAAGTTCAGGGAACTCCACCCAGGCCGAAAACCTACACAGGAATCCTATGGACCGGACTGGCGAGCGGAACTCCAGGACATCGGCAATAGAGGAAGAGAAGGCGAGTTCCTCGAGGACGCCGGGACGGGCAAGGATCATAACGCCTACTGGGTGGACTTAGCGCTGAGTCCCGTCGACTCGAAGAGCGACGACATAGTCATCGCCGGCATTCGGAATCCTGGGGAGGTCGAATCGCTCCGCCGGAAGTACCCCAGTTTCTGGCTGGTGGCCGTCTACGCCGATTACACAACACGCTGGAACCGGTTGAAGGACACGGGCGCGTATCCGCGTGAGACCGTGTTCCAACGAGACGATCAAAGGGACTCTGACGAAGGAGATCGCCATGGACACGGACAGAACGTCCAACGTTGTGTGTATGAGGCCGACTATGTCCTCAAGAACATCGACACGATTGAGCCCCCGAGCAAGGTGAAGTCACGTCTTTTCGAGCGTTTGGCAGAGCAATTCGAGGGTATGAGAGGTGACGAGGGTTTCAGACGCCCGCTTTCCGCTGAAATCTTCATGGCAACGGCAGTATCCCAATCTCACGCCTCACAGTGCTTGCAGAGGAAAGTCGGAGCCTTGATAGTCGATGAGGGGAACAGGATCCCTTTGAGCGTTGGCTACAACGAGAACCCTGTCGGGATGGAATCTTGCTTCTCCCTCTATGACCAGATATGCTACAAGAATCAGGTGATTGCGAGTCGCCTCGAAAAAATGGCGCCTTTCTTTTGCCCTGAGTGCGGAAAGAAACACCATAGAATTGACCCTCCGTACGTTTGTGATGGTGCGACAGACAAAGGGCAGCCATGCAGGTGCAACTTCAGACAGAAGTTCTTTCCGAGCCGGGGCATCGAGTTGTGCGCCGCGATCCATGCTGAGGAACGCGCGATCTTGAGCCTTGGCGGGAGAAGTGCTGATGGCTGTACGATGTATGTCAACACGTTCCCGTGTTTCCAGTGCGCTCGCCATATTGTCAACGCTGGGATCAAAAAGGTAGTCTATGTCGAAGCATATCCGATAGAAGAAGCCGTGGGGTTTCTGAAGTCCAATGGCGTCGTGATCGAGCCCTTCGAGGGTTTCAAGCCACGCGTCTTCAATCGAGTTTTCAAACAGGTGGAATGACGGTGATTGCAGAAGGAGAACGAACCGTGGCATATAGGTGTCCGAAGTGTGAGAGATATGGCATGGAGTGGGACGCGCGAGCAAAAGTCCTCACATGCTATTATGATACATGCAGACATGTTGTCCGCATGGGGTCCCAGAAGGGTGTTCCGAGCCCGGAAAGGATATCTGCGGCGATTGTGGAAGATTTCCGGGCAATTCATAACAAAGCACTCGAGGAGCCCGTGTGCATTTGACGCGCCGTCTCTGCTCGTAGCGAAGCAGGGCCGTCGCCATTCAGATCGCAAGGACTCTGACTGGTATTTCCCGTTTTGCCTCGTTCCAGGTCTTGGTCTCGGTCCAGCCCCAGGCGTGGGCCGTGGCTGCCTTCAAGCCTGTTGCGAGTGCGATCTGCGGGTCGCCCGTGTCTTGCAGGCCCGCCAGGAAGCTGGCCAGCAGGTAGTCGCCACAGCCGACGGTCGATAGTGCCTTTCGCCGGAGCGTTGACCGCCCGGCCCAGGCTCCCTCTTCTGTGACAGCCACTGCGCCCTGAGCGCCACGGCTGATGAGGACGGTGCTCACCTTCTCCAGCAGCCGTTGGGCCGCCGAGGCCAGTCTCACCGGCGTGTTCGCCACCTCTTGATGCAGCAACTCGCGCAACTCCTCCACGTTGGGGGAGATCACCAACGCCAGGCCGGCATCCACGATCCCTGCCAGTGCAGGGCCGTGAGTATCGACCGCGATGGAAGCGCCCCGCTCATGGCAGGCGCGGACCAAATCAATGACTTGCCTCAGGTGGCGACCACCCGGCATCGCGCCGGCGAAGACGCACGTATCGCCTCTGCGAACGAGCCTTTTCAAGTCCACACGTAACCGTCGCAAGGTGTGCTGCGACGCCAGCTCGCTTCTGAGGCGCAGGTGCATCTCGCGGTGGCGGCGCGTATCGACGACGGTGATGTTTCGCCGGGTACCGCCCAGACTGGTGGTCATGGAGGTCCGTATCCGTCCACTGAGCCGCCGGATGACGTTCTTCATCTGGCCGTAATCCTCGCGGCCCCACAAGCCCGCGGCGACGCTGGACCGGCCCAGCCAGGCCAGCGCATAGGAAACGTTCAACGCTTTGCCCGCCGGACGGACCGACTGCTCGTCGATCTCGACGTGGCGCCCCCAGTCCAGACCTGTGCCGCAACAGCGGACATCCCACGCTGGGGACAGGCCGATCGTGATGATTCTGCCCTGCTCTGCCAATGAGACCCCTTTCCCAAACCCGACACCCAACAAATGCGCAGAATCCGCGTATTTATGTGGAAACGGGCGAACGCAGCCGATATATAAGCACTATTCTGGTTTTATCAAGCTTGGGAAAGGGTGTCTACATCGTCCTCAGTCAAAGTAGGTCAGTCTTGGTCGTTAGCGATCTGCACATGGGGGACCGGTCGCGGATGGACAACTTCCATCGCGCCGGGCGCGAATCGCTGTTCAGCAGCTTCCTCGACTACGTCGACCAGCAGAACGGGCAGTTAGTCATCCTCGGCGATTTCTTCGAGCTGCTTCGCTATCCGATCGGGAGCATCCTCGTGCGTCGTCGCGATCTGCTGGACCGTCTGGCGGCCATGCGGGCCGTGTATGTGCCCGGCAATCATGACGACGACGTGTTCTCGATGATCGACCCGTACTGCCCGCTTCACCCGTTCTTCACCCGGATTACCGAGCCCTTCACCCAGCGCATCGGCGACCGGCGATTCCGGTTCATGCACGGCCACGAGATTGACCCGCTGATGAATGCAGGCTGGAAGAACCTCGGGCGGATGATCGGGGCCGTCACGCATCGCTACGAGCTGCGCCAGGAGAGCCGGGCGGGCCTCCGCCGGGCGCTCAGCCGCGACGCCTTGGAGATTGACGACTCCATCGTACGCCTTCGAGGCCGACTGCGCCGGCGTGTGAACAGGGCACTGCACGAAGGCCGCGTGCGAACGTCGGCGGAGAAGGTCCGCCTGCTGACCCGGCAGATTCGCACGCAATGCATGATCAGCCGCTACTACGGCGACAAGACCGACGACTTGTACGACGTCGCCATCGTCGGCCACACGCATTATGCCGCGACGTTCGGCGACTGGTTCTTCAACAGCGGCTCCTGGACCGGCCGGGCCAACAACTTCCTGGCGATCTCCCCGCAGGGCGAGGTAGAGATCCTCGACTGGACCTCCTGCGGCCCCGAACCCAAGGATGAGATCCTCGCCGCCTGAGCCCCTCCCGGCCTACTCGCCCAGCGAGGCGAAGTAGTTGCCCGTGCCGACCACGACCGTGGACAGTACGACGACAATGATCCCGGCGATGACGATCCTCAACGTGTCTCGACCCCTTCCACTCGTGGAACCACAGCGCCCACAGGTTGCTGAACGCGACGATGAAGGCCATGTGCAGCATCCAACTGAAGAAGTCATATCGCCCCATTCTCGTCGTGCCCATGCCATAGAACATGAATTGCAGGTACCACGTGTCACCTTGACGCCATTGGCCAGATTGCGGAATGGGAAATCCGCTCCGGGAGAATCGGGCGACGGATGGCGGAGGAGCACCCTTGCGCTTCCCCCGCCATCCGCCGGTGAATCAACCGATTACCACCTCGAAGCCAGTTGGGTTTGTCGTTGGATGTGTGATTTCAGGGCCTCCGGCCAGTCCGCACACACGCGCCACCTCTTCGATCGCTGTGACGCCGGCGGCAACTTTTCTCAGGCCGTCATGGGCCATCGTGCGCACGCCCCTGTGGCGCAGGCAGTCCACGAGTTCCCGGTGATGAGTACCCGCGCTGATTGCGGTCCCAATCTCCTCGTCTACCGGCACGACCTCGAAGATACCGGTGCGTCCCTTGTAGCCGTACGAGCTGCACTCCATGCAACCCTCAGCCTGGAGGACGCTCTCGGGCGGCTCGGCACCCAGGCGTGTGAACAGCTCCCTGTCTTCCTCGCCGAGGTCGCGGGGCCGGGCACAGCAGCCGCAAAGTCGCCTGACCAGATTCTGCGCGATGATCAGCCGCAGCGAGGTTCCAATGATATGGTGCGGCACGCCCAGGTAGTGCAGCGCGTCCACCGCGCCGGCGGCATCCTGCGCGTGAATGGTCGCCAGGACCAACCGGCCCGACAACGCCGCACGCGCCGCCACGATCGCCGAGTCCTTGTCTCGAATCTCGCCCACCAAGATCAGGTCCGGGTCCATTCGCAGGATCGTGCGAAGGCCCTCGTGCATGGTGAGCCCATGCTGCTCGTCCACCTCGATCTGCTGGGCGTAGGGCAGCCGGAACTCGACCGGGTCCTCAATGGAATAGGTCGTCATTGCCCGCAGGTCCAGCAGTGACGCCAAGGAATACATGGTCGTCGTCTTGCCGGAGCCAGTGGCGCCGGTGATCAGCACCAGGCCGCTGAGCGCACGCAGGCTCGCGGAGACCTGCTCCTGGTCTTCCATCGAGAATCCCAGGCTGGACATGTCCCATTCGTCTCGCGGGACACTCAGGAACCTCATGTGGGCGGACTCCCGACCCCGTACCGGTGTGAAAGTGACGCGGATTTCCCACCTGACATCTTCGTCCGGCCACAAGAGCTGGCCTTCCAGGGGAGCAAAGGACTTCGTGACGGTCAGCCCGGAGGCACTTTTCAGTTGGTTCAGCAGGCGCCTGCCTTCCGCCAGCGACAGCAGCAGCCTGGGGTGAATGGTGCCGTCCACCCGATGCAGCACGCGGACTCCCTCCTCAATGCAGTGCACGTGCACATCCGTAGCACGATCGAGGATGGCATTCCACACGAGGCTGTTGAGCAGATCGGGGTAAGGCGTGACTGTCGCTTCGTTGCTGTCCTGTCCCTGGCTGCCGTGAGCCGCTCTGGCCATCACTGAACTCCTTGCAGTTGGGCCCGGGGTTCGCCAACGATCCCTCGGCCGGTACGTCTTCGGGCCGGACCCCCACAGGGCATCCGTCCCGTGAGAGTGCACCTCGACAGGTACACCGCCCGTCTTCACCAGCATCTTGTTGGGAACCCCTGTACCCCCTCCCACGTGCCTGCAACAGCCCTCTTATCGGCCCTGCGAGTCGTGCGCGTCCGGCAAGAGTCCGATATTCAGCGTCAAAGGGACACGTGTCCTGGGTGATGGCGCTGTGGCAACTGTCACCTTGAGCCGGCCCGTCTCGTGTCGATCCTTGAGCCAAACGCGCACCGTCGTGCATTGGCTCGCAGATTTGACAGGGTCTCCGTATCGGGGCCTGGCTCAATGTCAGCCCGATCCTGGCTACACGATTCCAGATCATCCGGCCGATTCGGTGGAGGTGAAGCAGACCATCGAGATCAGGACCAAGCTGGCGCCGGCGATGAACAGGGCGATTCTCTTGGGTGGGTCGCTGCATCGTTGTAGCCAGACGGGGATCGTCGGTGCGGCGGGCTCTTCCTCGGCCTGGGCCAGCAAGGCCCGTCGGGCAATGGCCAACTCGCTCGCACGGGCCCTGGGATAGGCGGTGTTCGGATCGTTGGGCTCGGTCCCGAGAGTCACCGGCACGATTCGCTGAAGCAGGTTCGGGTCTTTTTCCATCTCCTGCAAGAGCGCATCATACTCGGCGTTGAGGGACTCCAGCCGTTTGACGGAAGTCTGAGCCTCCTGGAGAAGGCCCTTGTTCTGGCAGTATTGGGTGAAGTCATCGCAGAGGACCGCCGCACCCAGCGCCGCAGCGCCAACGCTGAAGAAGACCACAAACAGAAGGAGGTGGAGACTCCCTTGCCTTTGCATGGCCGCACTATCCACTGTGGATTGCTGATCTCGGATTGCGGATTAGGGACGCGGTCCCGTCCGCCGTTCCGTCACCGATCCATCTATCTACACAGGCGCCGTGTGGACACAGGCTGACCCTACGTGGCTTATCGGCCGGTGTTAGGCTCGTTCTGGAGTGTTTCTCGGACGAAGAAAAAAGCGGATTGCGGACCGACGTTTAGCGCCGATCCGCAATCCGCCATCATCAATCTACAGTCGGTTAGACCGGGTAGACCGGCAGTTGAGCCCGGAGCAGTTCATAGATGGTCTTGCCGCTCTTGACGGCCGCCGCCGCGGTCTGGCGGTATTCAGTAGTGAGCTGGTCGAAGTCCAGCTTCTTGAGATCGGCCAGACTCTTCTTGCCGCCGTTGGCCACGATGAACTTGGCCATGGTGTCGCTGGCGATGTCCCGCGTGAGCTGCCAGAGCTCCCGGCCTTCCGCCGCCGCGACCGCCCGGCCCAGGGCCAGCGACATCGACAGGATGGCGTTCATGCCGAGCAGACCCTTGCGCTGCATGGCGTGGATCTTCTCCTCTTTCGAGGCGTCCTTGCTGATCCGCCCGGCGGCAATCGCCTGCTCGAGCTCCAGGCCGAGGAGCTGGCGGTCCGTGTCGAGGAGCGAGCCCAGCGTACCGACTCGTCTGCCGACGAAGGCCTTGGCCAGCACGGTCTCGATGTGCTGGACGGCATCCATGCAACCCTTCCCGTCGTATCGTCGGGACTTCCTCCAAAGAGCCATGAGCTTCTCATCGTTCTTCGCTTTGACGGCGTCGGACTTGACGTCCTTCTTGAACCGGAAGGTGCCGTCGCCGGCGGCCTTGAACAGGTCGGTATACTTCTTGGTGGCCTCACACGGCTCAATGATGCTGTCCACGTAGTGGATGGCTTCATCCTCGCCGGCGGAGGTGCCCAGCGGCGTCGAGCCCTTGAAGCGGATGATGCCGCTCCTGCCGAGGAACAGCGTGGCGGCCGCCGAGGGGATGCCGGCGTTGGTCGCCTCTTCCGTGCCGCTGACCGCCTCGATCGCCAGCATCTTTATCAGCAGGCTCGTGAGGTCGATATCGCCCGCTTTCGGGGAGATCGTGCAATCGTCTTTGCCGGTGAGGATCTTGACCAGCTCCTTCACACTCTCTTCGATCTCCTTGCGTTCCTTGGCGGTGGTTTCGCGCTGCGTGGCGCGGGCCAGGGCGAGGATTTCCATCATACGCCCATACTTCTGGAGACGCTCGGTGTTGGCGCCGCCGCCGCATTTGACACCCAGGGCGTTCATCGCGGTGCCGATTTCCGCCTCGAATGGGTCGTTCGGGCTCTTGGACCGGTGTGAGATCACCAGCTCGGCGCCGTAGGCCAGCGAGGTCAGCATGGCCAGCACGGTCTCAGTCAGCGTCCCAATCTGGTTGGCCTTGATCAGGGAGGCGTTGATCTCGCCGTTCTTGGCGCAGTTCTCGATGTTCGAGTCCTTGGTCGTGACCAAGTCGTCGCCGATGATGAAGATCTTGTCGCCAAGCTCTTTCATCAGGTTCTTCCACCCCTCGTGGTCGCGCTCGCCGAAACCGTCTTCGATGGACAGGATCGGGATGCCCTCTTCCATGGCCTTCTTGTAGAGGTCGAGGATCTGGTCGCGGCTCATCTCGACTTTGCCCTTGTCGCGCCAGAAGCGGTACATGCCGACGGAATCGGGCTCGCCTCGCTCTTCGCGGTAGGCGTTTTCGAGCTCGGAGCAGGCCGGGTCCAGAGCGATCGCAACGTCCACGCCGGGAACCCATTCGCAATCGAGAATGGCCTGCTTCATGAAGCGCCACATGCGCTGCTCGGGCACCTGGTCGGCGGGGTCCTTATCCACATAGGGCGCGATGCCGCCTTCGAGGCCGACGCCCATGACCTTGGCACCCGGGGCCGACTCGATGATCTCCTTGAGCCGGTACTGGAGCTTCACGGTCATTTCCTGTGCGTCCTCGTAGGTCTTCGGCGAAAGCGGCATGAACATGCTTTCCTGCATGGAGATGTTGCTTTCGGGGTATTCCTTCTCCGTGTGCCGACCCCCCATCGCGCAGTTTCGGAACTGCCAGGGAGCCGCCACGCGATTGCCGTCCTTGAGGGTGATCTGTGTGATCCGCGAGGTCAGCAGCCTCTGCTTCACAGCGGCGACCTGGGCCGGCCAGCTCTCCTTCGAGGCGGCGGCTGCAGCGCGAGCGGCTTGTTCGGCGGCGATCTTCTCGCGAGTGCGGAACTCGCGGAGCTTGCCCGGGTCGGCCAACAACCGGTCGAGCAGGCCGACGCAGCCGGGGGCCAGGAAGAATCGGCCGACATAGACGAAGAAGTCGATGCCGGTGGAGAGCCCGATGGCAATCAGCACGATCGCGGTCGGCAGGCAAATCGCCGCCAGCCATCCGCTCCAGACGGGAGCGGAAGCAGCCACCGCCAGGTTGTAGGGAGCATCGGGGGCGAAGTTGCCGTTTTCCTTCTTCACGCCGTAGAACTTGCCCCACGGAATCAGAAGAAGCATCTGGGCATACCAGCCGAATTTGCTGCCGCTCGCTCGGGCCGCGTCGGCTTTCTCCTGCGAACTTTTGTTCAGGGCCGTCAGCTTGGCGGCCGTGAGGAAGTGGCCCATCTCGTGGATCGCAATGGCAAGGTGCCACGACAGGTACAGAACGGCCAGCGAGATCCACACTTCCATGTGCGCCGGCGAGAACATGAACGTCAGCACAACAGATTTGATGTTCTGGCCTTCGGCGGCCCGCGCGGTCAGTTCCGCGGCCGGGAGGCTCAGGATCGACGAGATGAAGGCGGCGTGAAAGGACACCAGCTTGTGGTTGGCGATCACCCAGCCACGCTCCAGGTAACCGGCGCTGTTGACTCGTACTCCTGCTTCTGTCAGTTGACGCATACCAACTTCTCCTAAGAACAAGATCAGGGATCAGCCACCGGAGGGATAGCCGGGCATTTCGCCGCTTCGCGTTCAAGCGACCGACCGGGAGCGACCGTGTATGAACGTAAAAACCTCGTGAGGTTAGCAATTCCGTCCGGGCAAGTCAAGCGACAATTGAGGCCAAAAGCACGAAATGGCAAAAGAATAGGCCTGCAAGGTCGGCGCATTTCCCTTGCGGGCCGGACGAACATTCGGTTAGGCTTCCACTGTCGTGGGGATGGAGTCCCCCGTCAACCGCCTATCCGGCTGATGACTCCTACTGGTTCTGTTCTGGTAGGAGTATCGATATGTCGGAGTCAACCTGGTTGATCGCGGCGCTGTGGGTCGGCCTGGCGCTGCTGGCTACCCTCATATCCATTCGCACGGCCATTTCGGTGGCGCTCATCGAGCTGGTTATCGGGGCGGCGGCCGGGAACCTGATTCCGTGGGTCGGGTCGTTGTTCGGCACACCGGTCAAGCTGGAAATCACGCCCTGGATCAACTTCCTGGCCGGGGCCGGGGCGATCATCCTGACCTTCCTGGCGGGCGCGGAGATCGACCCGGTTGTGGTTCGGAAGCACTTCTGGTCCAGCATGAGCATCGGGGCGGTGGGGTTCTTCGGCCCGTTCTTCGGCGTCCTGGCATTCACGCACTACGTCAGCGGCTGGCCTTGGCCTCAGGCCCAGATCGCCGGAATTGCCCTGTCCACCACCTCGGTGGCCGTCGTTTACGCTGTGATGATCGAGACGGGATTCAACCGAACCGAGATGGGCAAGATCATCCTGGCGGCGTGTTTCGTCAACGACCTGGGAACGGTTCTGGCACTGGCGCTGTTGTTCGCGAACTATAATCTCTGGATGGTGATATTCTTCGCGGCACTGGGAGCGGCCATGTGGCTGCTGCCCAGGTTCACGCCGCGGTTCTTTGCCAAGGTGGGAAACCGCGTCAGCGAGCCGGAGAGCAAATTCATTTTGCTGACCCTGTTCGCCCTGGGGGGATTGGCCAACGTCGCGCGGAGCGAAGCCGTGCTTCCGGCCTACCTCGTGGGCATGGTCCTGGCCCCTTATTTCCTGAAGGAACGGGTCCTGGCTCAGCGGCTTCGCGTGATGGCGTTCACACTGCTGACCCCGTTCTACTTTCTCAAGGCCGGCTCGCTGGTCAAAGCGAGCACGGTGGTCGTTGCCTTCGGGCTGATCGCGGCCCTGCTGGGCGTCAAGATGCTCACGAAACTCCTGGGCATCTGGCCATTGACAGCAGGTTTCCGGTTCGGCAAACGCGAGGGAATGTACACCACGCTGCTGATGTCCACGGGCCTGACCTTCGGAAGCATCTCGGCCCTGTTCGGCCTGACGAACGGGATCATCAATCAGGATCAATACACGGTGCTGGTTACCGCGGTGATCGGAAGCGCCCTGGTGCCAACGCTGATTGCCCAGAAATGGTTCCGTCCTCACTATGAACTGTCAGAGGAGACCGCCAATGGAGTATAAGAGAATCCTGCACGCGTTGGATGGGTCGGAAGGCTCGTTCAAGGCACTCGGACACGCAATTGAACTGGCTCGGCGATTCCATGCGGAGCTGCACAGCATCAGCGTGGAAGAGGTGCCGCATTATCCCGGAACCGTCGGCGAGGTCGTCGAGTCCAGGCAGGCCGCCAATGGCACGTACGGCCTGGCAATGGAGCGAGCAAAGCAGATGGCCAGAGAGCAGAACACCGAGTTGCACTGCCATGTGCTTGTCGGTCACGAGATCAAGACCATCGTGGAGTTCGTCAAAGAGCGCGGCTTCGACCTGCTGGTCATCGGGTTCATGGGCCATTCAAAGCTCTACGACCGCGTGATGGGTAGTACCTGCCAGGGCCTGGTCCGCTTGGCGGGCTGTTCGGTCCTCGTGGTCAAATAGCCGCGGAGCCCAAGTCTGTCACCCCGCTCGGCGCGAACCACCGAACAGGGATCATAACATTGCCGGCGTTGTTGGATCGGATGCTTTGTGAAGTCGGGCAGTACGCACAAGGGCGCGATGGGTTTCAATTATGGGAGGTTTGCCATGATGATCAGGACTATCGTGGCCGTCGCTTTCTTCGTGGTGTGCGCGGTGGTGATGCACAGGATGTTTTGGATGCTCGAACAGTGTGTGCCCATCACTCAGGAGGCTGCATCAAAAGCGAGGGCTCGGCGATGGAAGGGCGCCGTGGCGGCGGTCGTTGTCGGTGCATGGCTTTGCGCCGCCGGCATCGCCTTTGGCTTCGATATGCCAAAGGCGATGCGGGCAGTAGTCTTCGCGGGCCCCATGGCCATTACTGTTCCGGTGCTTGCCTGGGTGCTCCTGGTTTATTAGGCCACCGAGAGGCGGTCTGCAAAGGGGAAATCACGTCGGGCAACGGTGACACGACAGACGAGAGAGTCGCCAGCGAAGCCCTGACGCACGACTCGCCGTTCTACCCGATTGTACCAGAACGGATGCTGCTGGAGACGCGGCGGTGCGTTGCTCGACACGAATCCTGTATCGAAGGGACACACGCTGGTCGTTGCGAAAACGGTGACGGCAAGCCCGTTCGATCTGCCTGCGGAGGTGCACGCGGAGGTGTGGGAACCCGTGAGACGGGCACGGGATATCCTGATCGAGCGACTCAGGCCGGACGGTTTCAACATCGGCATCAATGACGGCCCGGTGGCAGGTCAGACCGTACCACACGCCCACGTGCATATCATCCCGCGATATCTCAACGATATCGCCGACCCGCGTGGCGGGATACGATGGATCATCCCGGCCAGGGCTCGCGATTGGCAACGCGCCCCCGCGCCATGTATTGCGCACTTGGTGGGATATGAACGTGCTGCCTGACGCAGAGCGCATCAAGAGGACACTGGCTCGTTTTCTTCGGGGATTTCGTGTAACATTCCGCCCCAATTTGCGTCTACCCTGTGGACAGAACTTAACGCTGCACACATTCACAGGGATGAAAGACAGGGCATCGCAGCCTGACGGGGTGGTTTGTGCGCCGGAGCGGCCGGGCAGAAATGACCTGGCAGTTTAGTTTTACCCTTACCTCCTTTCACTGATGGGCCGACTGGCGGAGGTCGGCCTTTGTTCTTGTTGCGTCCGCCGCCGTTGATCTCTACAATGGTTCCATGCAAACCCCTCTGACAAAGTATGGATTGCCGCAGGTGGTCATCTATCCATCGACCATCGTGGCGGCGATGATCGTGCATCTCGTGGTCGTAGTCCACTTTTTCCCGGACTGGGCGGTCGAGACGTCGTGGGTATTCCTAACCGTGTCGGCGGTCGAGTTCGTGCTGCTGGCATTGCTGGTGTGGTCCTTGAGCTTCTTTCGCAACCCACCCCGGGCGATCCCCCGGGATGACGACCTGCTGCTGGCTCCTGCCGACGGCACGGTGAGAGATATCGAGATCGTGGAAGAGGCGGGTTTCATCGGCGGCCCGGCCTTGCGGATCGGCATCTTCCTGAGCATCTTCAACGTCCATATCAACCGATCCCCGTGCACTGCGAAAATCGAGAAGATCACGTACCATCGCGGCAAGTTCCTCAACGCGATGAATCCCCTGGCCGGCAAGGTCAACGAGTCGAACGATGTGGCGATGGTTCGAGCAAAGCCGCCGTATGACCGGCTGCTCGTCCGCCAGATCAGCGGCGCGATCGCCCGGCGGATCGTCTGTGGGGCCCGGGCCGGACAACAACTCGCCGCCGGCAAGCCGTTCGGCATGATCAAATTCGGCTCGCGCACCGAACTTTATGTGCCCGCCGGCGAATATGTAGAATGCGTCGCGAGGATCGGTGACAAGGTGAAGGCAGGCGTCACGCCGCTGGCGAAGTATCGTCATTGACGACGCATCGTTCTCGGAGTATCCTGAGCAGCCACGGGACAGCGTGCGGGAATCGGGGTCCTGTAGTCTATGACGGAAATGAACGTGAGACACAAGATCAGCAGTCGTCGATCGAAGGGCCGGCTGTTCCGGTCGGCGCGAAAGCAGCGCGTCAAGTACATCACCGTGCTGCCGTCGCTGATCACCATCCTCAACGGTGTGTTCGGCTTCACCGCCATCATGTTCGCCAGTAAGATCGGGGACGACGCCACCACCGCCCGATTCACGCACTTTGCCGTCGCCGGCTACATGGTATTGATGGCCATGTTCGCCGACATGCTCGATGGGCGACTCGCCCGGATGAGCCAATCGACCTCCAGCTTCGGCGGCCAGTTGGACAGTTTGTGCGATCTCATAAGTTTCGGCGTCGCGCCGGCGTTCCTCATGCTCAAAGTCGTGGAGAGCGAGCTCGCCCTGCCGGGCGACCTCAGTGGCGACATCCTGCATCGGTTCGTCTGGCTGGCGGCACTGGTCTACATAAGCTGTACGGCGATCCGCCTGGCGCGCTTCAACGTGGAGAACGACGAGAACGAGGCCGCCCACATGAGCTTTGCCGGTCTGCCCAGCCCGGCGGCGGCGGGTGTGCTCGTCAGTCTGGTCATCTTTCACGAGGAAGAGCTGCCGGGCATGAAGCTGCTCGTGTACGCGCTGCCCTTCTTCGCACTGGCCGCGGCGGTCCTTATGGTCAGCCGGATTCGATATCCGCACATCGTCAACGTGTATCTCCGAGGCAAGCAGCCGTTCGACTATCTCATCCGGGTGCTTCTCTTCCTCGGCCTGGTCGTCTGTCTCAAGCAGACCGCTCTGTTCTTCATCTTCGCGGTCTACGCGGGCGGCAGTCCTCTCAAGTGGCTGTACTCCCGACTGACCCAGCATAAGAGCCGGCTCGCTCCCGCCGCCCGAGAGCTCGCTGCCGACGCCGCCGGCACAGATCCCGCCTACAATCCGCACGACACGCGGTAGTGGCGCATTCCATACGCCGCCGTAGCTCATCGCGCGGGAACAACCAACGAGGGGCCATGCAAGAAACGAGTGGTCAGAACAGCCGGCTGCTGTCGAGCAGGAAGGTCACCGGGCCGTCGTTGAGACTGGAGACCTGCATGTAGGCGCCGAACGAGCCCTTGGCCAGCGGCACGTCGCTGGCGGCGATCAGCGAGCCGACCTTCTCATACAAGGCCTCGGCAATCGCCGGCTCCGCGGCGGCGTCGAATCCCGGCCGGCGACCCTTGCGACAGTCGCCGTACAACGTGAACTGGCTGATCAACAAGACCCCGCCCCCAACGTCGACAACACTGCGGTTCATCTTGTCCGCCTCGTCGGCAAAGATGCGCAGGTTCACGAGCTTGTCGGCTATGAACTCCGCGTCCCTCTCCGTATCGCCTTTGCCGACGCCGAGGAACACGAGCAACCCCGGTCCGATTTCCCCGATGGTCTTGCCTTCGACTTCGACCTTCGCCTGCGTCACCCGCTGAACCACTGCTCGCATGATTTGTCGCCTTCAACCAACGAAATAGAACCGGACCTCGTCCACTCCGCGCCTGCTACCCGAACCACGGCGCTGCGGCGGCCCGGCGGATGCGTAACTCATCGACCACCGCGTTGCCCCTCTGTGTCACGAGGTACAGGACCAACTCCGCAATCTCCTCGGGCTGAATCAGGTCTTCCTTCTTGATATCCGGACGGACGTTGCCCACCATGCCGGTATCGACTGCACCCGGACAGATCACGTGCACGCGGATGTTCGTGCCTCGCAACTCCTCGGCCAGCGAGATGCTCATCCCGCGCACCGCGTGCTTGGAGGCAGTGTAGGCGCTCTGCAATGGATACCCTTTGACGCCCACCACAGAGGAGATATTGACAATGCACCCCGCCTCTGCCTGTCTCAGTAGCGGCAGTGCCTCGCGGCACAGGATGAACGGCGCCCTCGCGTTGATCGCCCAGCAGTGGTCCAGGTCCTCCGTGCGCGTCTCCTCGAATTTCGCCGAGTGGGTGATGCCGGCGTTGTTGACGAGAATATCGAGCCGGCCGAGTCTGTCCTTCACAGTCTTGACAAGGTTCTTGATCGACTCCTCACTCGCCAGCTCCGTCACGACAGCCTCCGCCCTGCTGCCAGCCGCGCGCACAAGCTCCGCCGCCTCCGCCAGCGTCGCTGCCGACCGTGCCGCCAGCACAACGGTCGCTCCCTCTCGCGCCAGCGCGACGCTGATCGCCCTGCCGATCCCGCGACTGCCCCCGGTGACAATCGCCACCTTGCCATCCAAACGTCCTGCCATAACAATCCCCGATGAAGAACCGACCCACGATTATACGCCCATCCAGTCGATAGCAGAACCCCCACTTGCCGGACGAATCACACTGGCAGTTGACCATTGGCACATGGCCGGATAGTATTGGGTTGCCTATGGACGACAAGATCCTGACCTTCATCAGAGAGTGCATCAGGCACCGACGCATACGATGGACGTATCACATCAACATGCGACTGCAGGGGCGGTTCATATCTCGCGAAGTCATCCTGGGTTCGACGCATAGCTATGAGATCATCGAAGAGTACCCAGATGACAAGTACCTGCCGAGCTACCTTGTATATGCCGAGCACGCAGGTGAGGTGTTCCATATTCACATAGCGACTGATGTCGCAGGTAACGGTGTGGTGATTGTCACGGCATATCGGCCGAGTCCCGACAGGTGGGAAGCGGATCTCAGGACAAGGAGACGACCATGATTTGTCGCAACTGCGGCGGGGAACTGGAGAAGCTGGTCACGAATCTGCCCTTCAAAGTGGATGAGGACTCGATTGTCATTATCAAGGGCCTCCCGGTCCTGCAATGCAAGAACTGCGGCGAATATCTCCTTGAAGATGCAGTGATGGAGAGGGTCGGTGCTATTCTCCGGAGGATCGACAAAACGACCGAGCTCGAGGTCCTCAGCTACGCCGCCACTGCATGAAGGACTATGAGGGACAGGCCTCGGTTTCGCTCAGTTCAGCACGTGGGCCCATTTACCGCCTGTACCCTGTATCCTAATTATCGCCCTGCGGGGATGATTCCGAACCTGCTGAGTATCTTGAACGCTATCCATACGTGCAGAGCCGTGAATCCGCCGTACTCGTACTCAATGAAACACGCTTGGCCGATGTCCTTGCGGTAGAGCAGGAGCGTCGCGTTGAGAAAGTCGACGTCTGTCATTTCCACCATGTAAGCTGGGCACTGTTCCCAGTCGGTGAAGTCGAACCGCCGAGGTGGGCGCCTACCCTCGTACGTCTCAAATAAGCGATCCACATGCAGCCCTCGAACAAACAGGCTTCGCAACCGAGGTCACTGTGCCAGAAATAGAGCTGCGCTACCAGAGGACCCGCTGTAACTGGAGAGACTGGAGCCTGTCAGCGATAAGAGAAGAGCGCGTTGCGGGAGCTAATGCGGGCCCCTATAATGGCCGAAGAAAGGGTCGAGTAGGAGTTCTCGGAATGGCTATGCGCGAAGTGGCGTATCAACAGTGCATCAATCCCGGCTGCGCCGCCGAGTTCGATTGCCGGCAGTCGCTGTTCAAGTGTCCGCGCTGCGGCGACCTACTCGACATCCGGTACAACTGGGAGAAAGCCGCCGGGCCGGGAAAGCTCAGCGACTTCGCCAGGCGATGGGCCGGCCGGGACAAACCACTGGATTTCTCGGGCGTCTGGCGGTTCCGGGACCTGCTCGACTTCTGCCCCGACGAGCACAAGGTGACCATCGGCGAGGGTCAGACGATCCTCCAGCCCAACCGTGCCATCGCCCGGCACATCGGGATGAAGCCGGACCGTCTGTTCCTGCAATATGAAGGACTCAATCCCTCCGGCTCGTTCAAGGACAACGGCATGGCGGCGGCGTTCAGCCACGCCGTCATGGTGGGAGCGAAATCGTGCGCGTGCGCGTCCACCGGCAATACCTCCGCGTCGGTGGCCCTCTACGCACACAGTTGCGGCCTGAAGTGCACGGTCTTCATCGGCTCCGGCCGGATCGCCTTCGGCAAGCTCAGCCAGGCGATGGACTACGGCGCCCAGACGATCCAGATCCAGGGCGACTTCGACGACTGCATGCGCCAGGTGCAAGCGGTCTGCACGGAGCTGGGCCTGTACCTGCTCAACTCGCTCAACCCCTTCCGGCTCGAAGGCCAGAAGACGATCATGTATCGCATCATTGAGGCCCTCGGCTGGCAAGTGCCCGATTGGATCGTCGTGCCTGGCGGCAACCTCGGCAACTCCAGCGCATTCGGCAAGGCGTTCCTCGAACTCTCGTTGCTGGGCCTGATCGACCGCGTCCCGCGACTGGCGATCATTAACGCCACCGGCGCCGACACGCTCAACGACCTGGTCAACAACAAGATGCTCACCTGGAACAATGGCCATGTCGATCAGAAGATCATCGACGACTACTACGCAGACCTGACGGCGAAACACTTCTCGCCGCACACCTGCGCCTCGGCAATCGAGATCTCGCGCCCGGTGAATTTGAAGAAATGCCTGCGGGCGATTGACGTGTGCAAAGGCATCGTGCGGGCTGTCACGGATCAGGAGATCTGCGACGCCAAGGCCCTGATCGGCAAGTACGGCCTGGGCTGCGAGCCCGCCTCCGCCGCGACCATCGCCGGACTCAAGAACCTGCTCACCGAGGGCACCATCGGCAAGGACGAGCGAATTGCCTGCGTCCTGACCGGCCACCCCCTCAAGGACCCCAACGTCACCGTCAGCTACCACAAAGACAGGCAAGGCCAATTCAGCAACCCCCCCATCGAAGCCCCCAACGACCTCAACGAAATCATCAAGCTGATCCGGTGATCGTGATGAGCCGGCTTCAGAGCAGTCTTGTCCTTCTGCTGACTGTGCCGGCCGCCATCGCCGTTTGTGCGGAGCAGAGCACGCGTATCGAGCCTTTGTTTGCCGATCTCCAGTTTCATAGAGGGTTCCTCCTTAGCTACCCCGACTCGTCGAAAGGCCGAGCCGTCGAGAGCGTCCTCCACTTCGGCGACGCGAACAACGTCCCAGTCTGGCGGCTGTGCCAGTGGGGAACGAGGCACAGTCTGGCCTCCGCACGATGCCTGCGAGGCGCCGACGGCGCCCTTTCCTATGAGAACGCGGCGAAGCGGGTGACGGTCTGTGGCTCGGACTCCTCCAACAAGGGGCTCACCCTGGAGATTCGAGGCAGCACGGAATACGGCACGAGAGGCCGCAAATACGGGGAGAGCTGGCCGCATCTTCTAATCGAGCAGGATGCCATCCGGCTCTTCGCGCTGGATGACGTGGACGCCATTCGTCTGCGCATCCGTCTCCGATTGCTCTACAGCAGAAACGAGATGCCTGCGAATGAGTATGATCCGGCTTTGCACGCCGCCCAATTTGAGATGTTCTTCATCGTCAAGAACGTCCGGCCAGAGTCCGTGGATCAGGGCAATTACTACTGGTTCGGCGTGCCCTTCTACGACAATCGACATGACATTCCGCCTGCGTACATGGCCGCCGATGCAGGCAAGGCGGATGCGACAGGCAAGTTCATCTACACCATTGCAGGCCAGACTCTGGGGCAACCCTCGCTCAAGACAGGGCACTGGGTCACCTTGGACAAGGACCTGCTGCCCCACATCCTGACGGGTCTTCAAGAGGCGGTGAAGCGAGGGTATCTCCAGAACTCCAATCCGCACGACTACGCCGTAGCCAACATGAATCTCGGCTGGGAGATCCTCGGCACCTTCGACGCGGCGATCCAAGTCCAGGAGCTGAGCATATACGCGACTGTGAAGACCAGTCATAGCGGCGCGGCCCAGTAGGGTTCCAAGAAACGAACCGAATGCCGGCGCAACCGTCGGCAAACGCAAGCATCTGCTCGCTGAGCGCGCCATCAACAAGAACGAACGAATCGCCTGCGTCCTGACCGGCGATGCGCTGAAAGACCCCAATGTCACTATCGACTACCACGAGGACAGGCAAGGCGAGTTCAACAACCCGCCGATCGAGGCCCCCAACAACCTCCAGGAGATCATGAAGCTGATCCGGTAGCCCGCGCCTGGCAGCCGAACCCAATGCGATGATGGAATCTTGGAACAGGGGAGATGATTTCGCAGCTCGATGGCCGGCCTGCGTGTGCGCCTGTTCACACTTCACTTAGGCAGCTGCCCGGCCCGGCGCATGACTCGGGGCCAAGATGGTTCGCTATTTGTTTCTTGTACGGCTCTTGCATCCGCTACTCTCTGCCGGCTTTGACAACGGCCTGCTCATAGATGTCCCCTGAATTCCCAAGTTCTGCTACCCAACAAAGGGGATATCAGAACAGGTTACTTCAATGGGTTGATCGCCCAGCATGACACGCAACGCGGCTGCACGAGCTATTTTCTCCTTGTGAGGTCCGACAATAATCCTTTCTATTGCAGATGCTACACCGGTGGAATCGAACAGCGATACGTATGGTATACACTCGCCGTTCTTGTATCGGAATTGCCTCGCCATTGATCTGATAGCGTCCTTGATAGCTCGCTGAGGCGCAGGTTGGATGACTAATCTAACCTCATTCTCCTCTTTGAAAGCGCGGTGCTTGTACCGGGTGCAGCAAGACACGAATGGCCACAAGCTACTCTTGTATAGCGCAGCCTGATCGTGCTGGTTGACCTTCCTGCTCAGAGCGAGACGCGCAAAGCGTTTTGCGTTCTCGGATAGTGCGGCTATATCCTTGGAGAATTCCCGCTGTAGCACATGCTCATCATCGCTATATACACAAGTAGAAAGGTGCATGGCATCGGTTCCAAATCTCTCGGCCTCCATCTTTAGAAGGTCCCACAGCTTTTGCGTATCAAAGACCAGGGCAAAACCGCCTCCGACTCCATAGCCACGCCATTGGCTCAACAGCCCATTATCTTGGATGTATCCAGCCTCATGTTCCCCACAGAATGAGGCGATGTAAGCCTCCTCATCGGTTACCCTATAGTAGTCATTGATAAGAGCGTGTACGAAGTGCCTAGTGCTCCATTACTCATCCATTGATGGATAGAGACTCTTCAGCTTTATCCTGGCGTCTGCCGTGGTGAACTGCCAGTTCACTTTC
>JAFGJR010000277.1 GCA_016928975.1 Sedimentisphaerales bacterium
AGATCCGTGACCGGGAAGAAGATGGCTACCGCCTGCACGGCGCTGCTTTGCCGGTCTACCGGGTCGACCGCGTTGGGCTCGCCAGGCCCGCCACGTGTGGCCAGCATGAGGCTCAGGTGCCCGCCGGCGCTGCCGCCTGCCACTCCAAGGCGGTTGGGATCGATGCCATACTCCCGGGCATGATAGCGGATGAATCGCACGGCCCGGTTCACGTCCTCGACGATCTCCATGACGGTTGCCTGGGGCTGGGACATGTGGGAGACTGCGAGAACCGTGTACCCGCGGCGCAGCAGGGGCGAAATCACCCACGAATGGAAGCCTTCCGGGCCGGATCGCCAGCCGCCGCTGACCATCACGACAATCCCCAGACCATTGGGATGAAGGGGCCGGAGACAGTCGAAGGTGAGGTCCACGCCGTGCCGTTGCGTGTAGACGATGCGACCCCTGAACTCGAATGGTGCGTGGAAATACCACCAGAGTCCGCCCGCTGCGATGGCTACCACCGTTACCACCGCCAGCAGGGTCAACAGCCCAACTCGAATGATGCGATGAATCCTCATAGGCATTCCTGCGCGATGTCCGACCCGCGTCACGTGCCATAGTACCAAATCCGCAAGTCATGTGCACCATCCTTCTCAAATCGCGGGGACGGCACAGGCCCAGTGGGGAACTCGCCCACGGTTCCGCGTGAACTGCGGGTCGTGCGTCGCGTGACGACGAGTTGTAACATCCCCCGCAGGATATGTGTGTGTGAAAACAACCTGCCACCCGGCACAGTGCCCGAGAGTCTGCACACTAGGATGTCGGCCTATGGGGAATTCGGTTGACCGGAGCGGCCAAATCGGCGATGATATGCACCTCCTTCGCTGGCGGTTCGCGATCGCAAGGGTGGTTGGTTCGTGGATGGGCTCGTACGAGAGGGAAAAGGTGTACTTGAGAGCAGCAAGCATCAATATTGACGATTCGGTTCTGGTCCAGCAGTCCCAGCGCGGCGATGTCATCGCCATGGAGCGGCTGATCCTCAAATACCAGAACCGGATTTTCAACGTTGTGCTCAAAATGTGCGGAAATCCGGACGATGCGGCGGAACTAACCCAGGAGACCTTTGTCAAAGTCATAGAGAGCATCGAGAAGTTCAAAGGAAGAAGCAGCTTTTACACCTGGCTGTTCAGGATTGCTGTGAACCTGACGTTGAACTACTGCCAGCGGCACGCGCGCACGGCGACGCGATCGCTGGATGCCGAGGATCCGGAGCACGACGGCACGGCCCAGGTGCTCAGGGATATCCTGAGCGACGAGCGTGCGCTCGATCCGGCGATGGTGGCGCAGAGCCGTGAGCTTTGCGAGCTGGTGATGGACGCGCTGTTGAAGCTCGAAGAGCCCCAGAGGGCGATTGTCGTCCTGCGCGATATTGAGGGTATGAACTACGCCGAGATCGCGGATGTGCTCAATATCGAGCTCGGTACCGTTCGGAGCAGGCTCAGCCGCGCCAGGAGCAATCTGAGAGAGGTTTTGGAGGCCATGGTCAATGAAGGCGAATCCAAGCATTGATGAACTGCTCAGCAGCTTCGTTGACGGAGAGTTGCCCCCACGGCAGCAGACCGAGGTGCAGCGTCTGGCTGCCCGGGATCCGGAGGTTGGCCGACGTTTGCGGCAGCTTCAAGACTGCAAAATGTTGGTCGGCGCTCTGCCTCGTGCGGAGGCCCCTGATGAGCTGCTCGAGCAGATCAAGCGTTCGGTGGAGCGCAGGACATTGCTGGAGGAGCAGCCGGCGTCGGGCGTCAGTTCGGCCGGCGTCATCAATCTGATGGCTCGGCGACTGGTGGCCGCGGCGGCCATGATTGCGTTGCTGGGTGTCCTTGGCGTCGTCGTGTACCAGATTGTCGCTCCTGTGCCCGGGACGAGTGTTCGACGACCCGTGGCTCGCGTGGACAGACCACCGCGGATCCAACCGGTTCAACCGGGCGCTGCGCCGGTGGTGGTTGCCGATTCCGGCTTCTCCGGACGGCTGGAGATTCGGACCGCCACTGTCGCGCAGGTGGACGCGATTCTCAAAAGAGCCATAGAGCAGAACGGGCTGTCCGGCCTCGTGGCCTCGGACGATGCGACCGGCACGCGAACGTACAAGCTCGTCAGCAGCCGCCAGGGCGTGAGCCGCCTGTTTGCGAGTTTGCAGAGCGTCTGGCAGAGCTTCGACGACGTGACGCTACACATCGAAGGACCGGGAGAGTATGCGACTGGAGTCACCATCGACAACGTGACGCCGGAGCAGGCGGCGAGCGTCGTCGCAAGAGAGAATACCGCTGCATCGGTCGAGGCCGCAAAGAGCTACGCCGTCATGAACGCGATGGCCCGGCGCACGCCGGGCCGCGAAGTCCTGGCGATGATCAGCAACGGTTCAGCCGTCGCGCAGGATCTGGCCAATATCGACGACAAAGTCCTGATCGCCGGGCCGGAGGCGGGCACCACCCTCACGCCGCCCCAGGGCCAGGCCAATACCAGTCTGACGATCATCCTCCTTCACACAAGATGACCGGGGTTGCGCACGGATGCGCTTTTTGAATCCTCTCACCGGAAGGCAAAGGAATGCTCGAAATCCATGATTGCTCCCTGGTCCTTGTCGACGTGCAGGGCAAGCTCGCACAGCTCATGACGGAGAAGGAACTCCTCTTCAAAAACATCCAAATCCTCATCCAGGCGGCCAGGATCCTTGATGTCCCCATCTTGTGGTGCCAGCAGGCGCCTGAAGCCCTGGGGCCGACCCTCCCTGAGATCGCCGAATTGCTCACGGGGCTCGAACCGGTCAACAAGGCCAGCTTCAGTTGCTGTGGCGAGCAGCGTTTCAACGCGGAACTCAACGCGCTCGGGCGGGAGCAAATCCTCCTGTGCGGCATCGAAGCCCATGTCTGTGTCTATCAGACCGCGATGGACCTGATGGAAGGGGGCCTGGATGTGACGGTCATTGCCGACGCCGTCTCGTCCAGAACCGAGTGGAATCGGCAGACCGCCCTGGCTCGCCTGGCAGCCGAAGGCGCCCACATCGGCAGCACGGAAATGGTCCTCTTCGAATTGCTGAAGACCGCACAACACCCTCAGTTCCGGCAGATCGCCCGCTTGGTCAAATAGCCGCGCCCGCTGTTGAGCCGTGACTGTTGGAGTCGAAACCGGCCGGCATTGGCTGCGATTCGCCGATCGTTCCGGGTGTCCGGATGCGCCGGCCCGTTCCTGCGGA
>JAFGJR010000278.1 GCA_016928975.1 Sedimentisphaerales bacterium
CCGCCGGAGCCGACGAAGAGCTTGCCGCCGCCCAGGAGCATATCGAGGCCCGTGTGGTCGAGGAAGGGACCAGTCACTTTCCTGGCGCGGCCCACGCGGATGTTGTAGCCGGAGTCCGCGCCCCGGCAGCAACTGCCGTGCGTGGCCAACAGGTAGTACCAGCCGTCGCGATAGATCATGATCGACGCTTCACAGTTGATCGCGATGTCCACGGGCTTGTCGTTCGGGTCGAGACGCCTACCGGTCTTGGGGTCGAGCTGGACCAGCCGGATGTAGCCGAAATAGGAACCGTAGACCAGCCACAGCTTCCCATTGGTGGGATCCAGAAAGAGTCCCGGATCGATGGCGTTGCAGAACTCCGTTCCATCGGACGACGCGACGATTCCGCCTTCTTCCCATTTGTAGTCGGGGGAATTCGGGTCGAGGGTCTTGCTCGATATCACGTTGATGGCCGCCCGGGGCTGCCCTCCGATGTTGGCGGCCACATACAGGCAGTAGCGGTCACTGAGGTGCATGATGTCGGGCGCCATCCCTCGCCGCGCGGGTGTGACCCCGCGACGCCAGGTCCAGCCGTCGTCGGAGACCAGGCTGGAGCCACCGGTGCCGTAGGTGTAGAACTTGCCGTTGCACAGCATGATGGTGGAGGGGTCGTGGATTTGGACCTGGCCGTCAAGGGCAAAGACGGGCGAGGCCCAAACAGCGATGGATCCCACCAGAAGCGCGATAGGTCTGACAAAGAGGAAGTACTGGGCATGATGGATTGGGTTCATCGTCGGTCTCCCTGATCGTGTCTTTGTCATTGTTTCACCGAGAATTCACCGGGGTCGGTTGCGCCGCAGGCAAAGATCCTGCTGGTTGACCAAAGACGGTGAACTCGATAATCCCCAGCGGCGTGGCCCGAGGCCAATTCGTCATGGTCAGCCGAACAAAGCGGCACTTCACCGGCGGTATTTCCTCGAAAACCACATTTCGCGAGACGACGTTCTCTGTCTGATCAAGGGCCTTTGTGTAGGTCTGTCCATCCAATGACACTTCGATCCTGTATTGATACGCGTTGACCGGAGGCGATTCTGGAGTCGCGGCTGTCGCAGGTACGCTCTCGGAGGCCGACGCGCGGCTGCGCCCACCAAAACCGCGCCCGCCGTTGAACATCAGGCGGACGGAGTCAATCGTGAATAGCTGCACCGCATCAAAGCGTGTCGCAGGGGAAAGCTCGATTGTCAGAGTCGGCTGTGCATCGGTCGGGGCGGGCTCCCACCATGTGCCGCTGGAGTTGTCCACGGCGTAGGCTGCGTCGCGCCCCGGCTGCTGTGAGGAGAATCGTGAAAGTGCGTTCATCGCGCGGATCTTGTTGATGGTTACTGGGATCGAGCCGCTGTCACCCTTGGTGGGATCGCTGATCGTGTTTGGGGCCCATTGCGGCGTATCGGTGATCTTCACCGCCATGTGGCCGTCTGTGTCCAAGGTGATCCGATCCATTCCGACACGTCGTCCACCGGGCGGGTTCGAGAGAACGATGGTGTAAAATTGCCACAGATTCCCGTCAGGTCCTTCCACGATGCTGCCATGCGCGGTGCCGGTGACCAGGCCGTCGGTCCTGCGCAGCAACGGGTTGTTGGGAGCATACGCGAACGGACCCAAGGGCGACTTCGCGGTGTAGTATCCCGAGGCATAGGTCTTCCACTGGGTCCCGGAGCCTGAGTATTCCAGATAGTATGTGCCGTTATACTTCTGAAGCCAGGGCCCTTCGATCCACGCGACATCTGTGTACTCGTTCATCTCGCCGTAACGTTCCCAGACGTGGTCTGTGTTGAATGCGAAGAGATGCTTGGGCGGGCCGGCGAATCTCGTGAGGTCATTGGGGTCGAGGGGCACGACGAAGATACCGTCAATCCCGCGTCCGGGGAAATAGAGATACGGCTTGTTGTCGTCGTCGATGTAGATGTCCATATCGAAGGGACCTCGCCATCCATCGGCACCATCGGGCGGGCTCTTCCATTCTCCGATCCTGATAAAGGGCCCCAGCGGGTTGTCGGCTTTGAAGAGCGGGCTGCTGTTGCCGCACATGTAGAAGCTGTCGTTGTATTTGACGACATGCGGTGCGACAGGGACATTGGTGACGCGCTGGAAGGACCAAGCAAGCATGTCGTCCGAGATCCACGCGCCGCCGCCGGTGCAGTACATGTAGTACTTGCCTTGCTCGCGGATGACCGTGACATCGCCGGCTACATCGCCGCCCGGCGCGGTGACCATCGGCAGAGGGTTACAGTAGCGTGCTGTCTTGCCAATCTCCGGGTCGGCTGCCCAGGCGGACGAGCCGGCCAGCGAGACCAGACTCACGAATCCCTGAAGCTGTTGAAGTCGATGCATAGTCACAATTCTCAAACGAGGTTGTTTCTTCTACAGGATCATCTACTGGGCACGTTGACCGCCGCGCATCCCTCTGCCACTCAGGACGGCATTCGCCTGGTCGTTGACGTCAGCCGATACATTCATGTCGAGGATCTTCCGGGCCAGTTCCTGCGCCGCTTGCCGGTTGGTCCTGAGCATAGCGCCGGCGAGATTCACCGTCGCCAGGGCGGCCTCATTTCTGAGACTTTCGTCTTTGACCAGTTCCAGCAGTCGGTTCGCAGATCGCTCGCACGGCAGCGTCGCCAATGTCGCGACAGCCTGCCGCTTCTCCTCGATGCGGCGGGCCAGATCGAGGATCTTCATGCACAGCACGGCTCGGCTTTCCACTTCCGCGGGATCCATCCGCGGCCCCATCCGAGGGCCGGTCGGCGGCCCCATCCGCAGCCCCATGGACGGTTGCCGTAGTGCAATCAGTCTCAGGGCCCCTCGGACAGCCAATGCATAGGAATTCAGAGGCGTCTGGGCATTGGATGCGATATCGACCAAGGCGGGCACGGCCTCGTAGTCAGGCCATTCGCTTAGTGCGCGGATACCCGTGTCGCGTACGGATTCATCGGGACTCTGTGCCGCGTCGGTCACAGCTTTGAGCGCCGTGGCGCCCCCCAACGACGGCAGGGAACCTAACAGAGCCAGCTTCGTCTGGCCCCGAGCCTTGCTCATCTGATCGAGGATGATCTTCCCGGCAGCCTCCTTGTCTTGCGCTTTGGCCAACACGGCCTTGAGGGACGCGACTGCGACCGCACGAGCCCCATCGCTCTGAGCTTTGGCCACGAGATCCGTCAACGCCGCCAGATCGATCGCGTCCGCCACATTGACCATGGCCTGGAAGGCCGCGGCACTGACCGTCTCGTCAGCCTCGGCCGCATAGGCTAACAGCAGGCGGGACGTCCCCTCGCAGCGCCGCTGTCCGAGGAGATTGATTGCCACGGCTCTGGCCTTCGCAGCGCCGGACGCCGCCTTCGCTTTGAGCAGGGCATCCGCCTGCGGGCCTGACATCACCGCCAAGCCATCCTGTGCCGCCTTCTGCACGCTGCCCCGGCCATTCACCGCCGCGTCAAAGAGCGTGCTGGCACTCGTTTCCGTTCCAAGCCGGCTCAGGGCATGGGCCGCCGCCAGAGAAACGGCCTCGTCCTCGCTGGCAAGCATCGGGACGACCGCGGTCTCCGCCGAAGTGTCTTTCAAATCGCCGACCAGACATAGCACCTGCACCTGCGAGTCGCTCTTGAGCTTGGGCAACAACGCCGTCAGCGCCCGGGCGGCGGCTGGGGAAGGGGACAGGCGGGTCGCCTGAATAGCCGCCTGGCGCAGCCGGGGATTCTCATCCTGAAGGAGTGTCACGGCCACTCGGACACCGCGATCCACATCGGTGACGATCAGCCCCGTTGCCGCCGCCGCACAAACGCCGATGGGGACAGCCGTCGTCTTGCCCGCCCATTCGTAGACGGAGCCGTAGATCCTAGCGGCCCCGGCCGTGTCCTGGGCCGCCGCCATTCGGCCCGCCATGTCGATGAGCCCCTGGGCCGCGGCCGCGGAGACCGGCCCCACCGGTTGGGCGAGCACCGCGAACAGTGCCTGCGCACTGTCCTGCCCGCCGACCCTTGCCAAGGCGCCGGCCGCCGCCCGGGCGACATTGCGATCGGAGTCGCCCAGAGCCTGCGTCAGCAGCTTGACGGCTGCCGAGGTACGACGGTCGCCCAGAGAATTGATCAACCCGATCCTCCATTCGGCTTCCCTGGCGCTGGCCAGTTCCGTCAACAACGCCTCGGTCGCACCGGCGTGCGGGTTCTTCTCCAAGGCCCGCCGGGCATAATCCCGCGTGTTCTTGTCCTCATCGGACATCAGTTTCGCCAACAGCCCAACGGATTCCGCTTTGCCGATGCGCTCAAGCTGCAGGATGAACCAATTGCGGACTGTGGTCTCCATTTTCGTCTGTTCGAGCGTCTTGACCATGACCTGGGCCAGCGCCAGGCGCTGTGCCTCCGCGCCGGGTCGAGCCGCATACGAACCCATGTCCTGCAACAGGATCTGGGGGGCGTAGCGAGAACCAACGTCCTCGGCGGACATCAGCGGGAGTAGATAGTCAACGGCTTTCAGGTAGGCCTCGGTCCATTGGGCGGCATCGCGCGCCAGCCCCTGGGCCTTGCCCGTCAACTGCGCCACGAGCTCCTCACCCGTCTGCGCATTCGTCCCCCGCGCGCCGGAGAAACCGACGAGTAACACGCCAATGAGATATGTCGTCTTCATAGGGTGGACTTTCCGTTCTTGATGGTCTTCTTCTGCTTATGACAACACGTACGGCGCCCGCCGTGGACGGTCGTACCAGCGCGCCGCCTCGGGGTCGTTCAGGATCTGCTCTTTGGCGGGGTCCCAATCAATCGGCCGGCCCAGCCGCTCGGCGATCCCGTTGAGTTGACAGATCGTGCCCGTGCGGTGACCGATCTCGGCCTGGCAGATCGGTTGTCGGCGGCTGCGGATGCAATCGACCCAGTTGCCCAGATGATCTCTCGATTCGTATAAATGGATGTCGCTGGCGCCGAAGGGCCTTCGGGCCAGTTCCACCGGCACGGTGTCGAGCATGCCGTTGCGGCTGACGAAGACCTGGCCTTCCTCACCGATGAACTGGATCATGCTGTTCCCGCGGTTCGCCGCGTTGTTGATCGGGTGATCGCGCTCGACGGTCACGCCGTTGGCATAGATGTGCGTCTGATACTGTGTCCCGTCCCAGCCCTTGGGAATGAACTTGACCGGGCCGGAATCGTCCATTCCCAAAGCCCATTGAATGATGTCGAAATGGTGAGCGCCCCAGTCCCCATTCTTGCGCGAGCCGTACTCCCAGAAACACCGCCAGCCCCCGCCGAAGTTGCCTTCGACGCGTCGGTAGTTGTAGGGATACCAGGGGGTCGATCCCAGCCAGCGATCATAGTCGAATCCTTCGGGGATCGGCTGCTCCGGCAGCGTCGCGGGCGGAGCAAACCGGCCCAGACTGGCATAGCAGGTCTTGACCTTGCCGATCCAGCCGTTTCGAACGATCTCCGCCGCCGTGCGGAAGGCCCACTCGGACCGTTGCTGAGAACCCACTTGATAAACAGTGCCATACTGTTTGCAGGCATCGCTGACGAGCCGGCCCTCGTGGATCGTGAGCGTCATGGGCTTCTCGCAGTAGACGTCCTTGCCCGTCTTGATGGCCGCGAGGGAAATCGCCGCATGCCAGTGATCCGGGGTGCAGATGATGACGGCGTCGATGTCGGGCCGCTCACAGACCCGTTCGTATTCCAGGTAGGCGTCACAGCCCTTGTATGTCCCCGAGGCCATCGCCTGAGCGTACGTGTTCTCGGTCTGGCCTTTTGCACTCTCCCGCTTTCTGTGATCGACATCACAGACGGCCAGAACCCGGACGTCGGAGCGTCCGAGCATCGTTCGGAAGTGCCCGCCCATCTGGCCGCCCATGCCGATCATGCCCATCGTGATGCGATTGCTCGGTGCGGCGGCGCCAAAGACCGTGGACGGCACGATCGCGGGCAACACCGCGGTCGCACCCAAGGCGGCGCCCCGGAACATGAACGCGCGACGTGTCAATGCAGTTCTCTTGCTCATAGGTTACTTCTCCTCTTGGTGTCAAACGAGACTATTGTCCATCCCATCGCGCCACGGCGCGCCTGTCCACGGGCAGCATGGAGACCCGGCAGATCACTCTGAAGAACTTCGGCAAGTTCTCCCATAGAAGCCCAATTCATCTAAAGGAACAGGGGTTCGATGCTCCCGGCGAGCTTGCCGCCACAGTTGCCGCCGGATCGATGGTCGTGTAACCCAGTAACGAAAGCATCTGCATGGCATATCGTCCTCCCAGTTCCCGGTAGCCTGCCGGACTGAAATGCAGATGGTCGGGACGGCTTGGGCAACCCTTCGAAGAAATGACGTAGGAATTGGGAATCGTCTTCGGCAGCTCGGCAATGATGGCATTCATGCTCGCGCAGGCGCCCTGCTGATCCGCATTCACGAGTTCGCCGGCGAGCAGAGGGACGGACTCGGCTTTGAGATTCAAGTCCTTGATCAGGTTGTCGTAGATGCCTTTGACTTTTGCGGGCCAGTCCCTGTCATTCGTGTTTGACTCTCCCTGATGCACCAGAATCCCCTTGATGACCCCCTCTTTCTGCGCCAGCTTCCCCATCTCGACAAGATGCGCGTAGGGATTTCCGTTGTATTCCTTGATGATGTTGGTCATCCACGATGGAGCTGTTGAAGCATAGGTCTGGTAGTTGTCTTTGTCGAACAGCTCGATCTTGCAGCCGGCCACCGAAACGTTGATAACACCTACTCGGATCTTCTCCGGAAGGTTGGCGACCAGGGCTCTGCCGAAGTAATCGGCAGGGCAAAGACCCGTGCGGCCTCGGCACAAGGGAGGGACAGCGTCGTACCAATTACCCTTGGTTCTACCCAGGGCTGGAAAATCAACTGCCGCCAGGACCTGAAAGCGTTTATCTACGGTTGTCTTGTCCTGTGGTTCGATTCCCGGGAAGCCCTCCATGTTGGACTGTCCAAAGCACAGGAAGACGTAGAAATTCGGATCCTGGGAAAAAGCGGTTGTATTGAAGGAGAGTAATGCCACCAGCAAGAACAATCCCCGTTTCATCGTCATGACCCTTAGATTCGACACTGGACTGTTAGCAATCCGGTCCTCTTGCCCTGTTCCGTCTACCTTTCTTCAACACCGCCGGAAACGGCTGAATGAGACATGAAAAATGCCAGAAAAGCAAGAAAACGCGCCCCAGTCCCTTTTTTTCATCTCACTTTTGCTCTCTTCAAGCGGTGTTATGCAGACGAATGGTCGATGGGGCGACGCGATCTGCGCGAGTACGCCCGGCTTCCATTCAAGGACTAAAGGAGAAAGACCATGAAACACACACTGACTGCATCCGTGGTGCTCCTCATTCTGTCAAGTCCGCTGTGCTTGGCGCAGGCGAGTCAGCCTTGGGACGCGAACGACTGGAAGCCTTCGACCCTCAATCAGCCGGGCAAGCAGTATCCCCAGGTCACCTCCGACGGTCGGGTGCGCACCAGCATCTCCGCGCCCCAGGCCCAGAGCGTCCTGCTCGACATAGGAGCGGTGAAGTACCCCCTGACCAAGGGCGAAAACGGCATCTGGACCGGCGGCGAGTCCAGGCCTCAGGACGAAGGGTTCCACTATTACCAGATCTGGATCGACGGGGCCGCAGTTCCGGACCCCGGCAGCCTATACTTCTACGGCGCCGGCCGCTGGGGCAGCGGCGTTGAATGTCCCGGTAAGGATCAGGACTTCTACGCCCTCAAGGACGTCCCGCACGGACAAGTACGGCAGGTCCTCTACTACTCCAAGAGCACCAATGCCACCCGCCGTTGCTTCGTCTACACGCCGCCGGATTATGACAAGGACACGACCCGGCGCTACCCCGTGCTATACCTGCAGCACGGCGGCGGCGAAGACGAGACCAGCTGGCCCAACCAGGGAAAGACCCATCTGATCATGGACAATTTGATCGCCGAGGGCAAGGCCAGACCTTTCATCATCGTCATGGACAACGGCACGTGGAGCATGCCGGGCCGGGATCGTCCGCCCCGGCGTGGCGAAGGCGGCCAGCGTGGCGCCTGGCCCCCGGCAGGGTGGGCCGATGGTTTCCAGAAGACGCTTCTGGAGGACATCATTCCCATGATCGATGCCAACTTCCGTACGCTGGCGGATCAGCCGCATCGGGCCATGGCCGGGCTGTCCATGGGCGGCATGCAGACCAGGTTGATCACCCTGAAGAATCTCGACAAGTTCTCCTACATCGGCCTCTTCAGCGGCGGCAGCATCAGCCCGGAAGACGTCAACAACGCGCCCGGCTTCAAGGATAAGGTCAAGCTGGTGTTCGTCAGCTACGGCAGCCGCGAACTCGAAAACCCCAGACGCGGCTTCGGCGGCGACCCGAAGGCGAACGCTGAAGCGTTGAAACAAGCCGGCATCAACTGTGTCTTCTACGTCTCTCCGAATACTGCTCACGAGTGGCAGTCCTGGCGGCGCAGCCTGCACGAGTTCGCTGCGCGGCTGTTCACGGAGGGCTCTTCTGCGCCCACGACACCCGCGGCGGCGGCCCCGGAGTCTGGCAAGAAGTTCATGCTGCGGGTGGATTGTGGAGCTTTCGAATCTTACAAGGACAAATCCGGCAACATCTGGGCCGCGGATCAGGAACTGGACGCAGGCAAGACCTGGGGCGCGGATGATGGCATGACCATAGAGCGAGAGGGCGTGGGCATCACCGGCACCGACCTGGTGCGGATCTACGAGACCGAGCGCTACAGCATGGGCTCGTATGAGTTCACCGTGCCCAACGGCGAGTACACCGTGCGCCTGCACTTTGCCGAGACGTTCGAGGGCATCACCGGACCGGGGGAGAGGGTCTTCTCCGTCAGTGTGCCGGGCCAGGAGACGCTGAAGGACCTGGATCTGTTCAAGACTGTCGGGTTCCTCAGGCCCCTGGTCAAGGAGTACAAGGGCGTGTCGGTGGAGAATGGCCAATTAGTGATCGGCTTTACGCCCAACATCGAGAACCCGCAGATCTGCGGCATCGAAATCCTGGCCGAGTGATGAGTCACTCTGTAGTCGCGGATCAGCCCGCGAAGTGCAAAACGGCATAGCGCTGGTGAAAACCGATCGGCAGTCTATTCAGTCCGCCCGTCTTGAGGTTTACCGCTTTGGGCGAGAGGCAGGAGTGAAGAGGAGACGCCGAGTGTCGCCGCCACGTCGCCTCTATCCCTGGGCCAAAGCGACGCTCAGATCGCAGGTGTATAGCTCATATTGGTCTTGCGGAGAGCGCGTGCAGTTGAAAAGCAGGAGGTCTGATTGGCAGAAGGGAGCGTCGAAGGCCCCCCAGAAGGTGAATCCGTTGCTCAGTGCCATGATGCCCTTCCCGGGCTGTCGGGATCGCTACGCCGGTACCCGGGGTGGTTCCATCGGCACCTGACAAGCACAAGTGGTCCCATTGGCGCCTGACAGACACACCGTGTGTCGCTGGTTTACCATTGTGTGACGTTGCCTTCTGCATCAGTGGGCTGCTACCGACCGACGGGGGGCTGGACGCCGGCCAGCGTCTGGATGGCCGCGGCGATCAACGCCTGGTCGTAGAGACGGATGTCATCGAGCGCCCCGTGGAAGGCGTTCCAGCCCTCCTTCTCAATGCATCCGATGGCGATGGTGGCGTCGGTCTTCGTCCCGAATGAGAAACCGCCCCGACCGGTCTCCTCACCGGCCACATAGAAGATGGCGGTGGTCCCGTCGAACGTGACCGCCACGTGCGTCCACTGGCCCTGGGGCAGCACGACATCTCCGCTCCATGGGTAACTGCCGGACCGAGAAAGGCGAATGATGTGGGTATCTCGATCAATGGCAAGGTTCCACATCATCTGCGTGGTCTCCCAGGTGTCTCTCTTGCCGATCAGCCCCTGGTACTCAGCGTTGGGTCCGTCCCACCGAGTCCAGAGGGACACAGTCAACTGTCCGGTCCGCTCCGAGGGGTTCCACCTGCCGCCGTTGATCCATCCTCTTGCCGGATTCCGGCCGTCGTAGTGCAGGGCCTTGCCATAGCCGTCCCGCCCATCCACCCGGGTGGGCAGGCCGTTCTGCGCCGTGCCGTGATGGCCATTGCCCGAGCTGTCCAGAACCGCTGTGCCGCTTGTCTCGTCCAGCTCCCAGTGCGCTACGGGTGAGGGCCCTTGTGTCGGTACTGCCTCCACCAGGACGTATGGCGTGAAACAGCCGGCGTTCGCCGCTTTGTCGCACGTCTGCATCGTGGCCGTTTCCGACAGCATGCCGAAATCGCCCGTCTCTCCCCCCCATCGGCTGCCGACCACAACGTCGAAACCGACAAGATAGCTACAGTCGGCACAGTCGAGGGGCGCGATGATCGTCTCTTCACCACTTCGGACGCCGTAATGGCTGAACATCTGGACGCCGATCTCATAGACGATCGTATCGCCCAAGACAGTGACGGCATATTCCAGGCCGGCTTCCGGCTCGATCTGCTGGCCGCGGCCCCAGGTGGCCCAGCAGCCGCCCATCGTGTCCGGCCCGATCACGTACTGCTGCGCCAAATCATATCTCCCCAACGCTCCTGGCCCGTTCCATGTCCCGCCGCCCCCCGCGCCGGTCTGACTGAAGATCTGGACTCTGTCACTGGCGTCCCACTCCCCATACCTGTCGGCGAAGGCATGACTCACGTCGGTGACGACCACGGCCACATAGACCTTGTTCGGGTCCGCATCCCAAGACAACGCATATCTGGCCTCCACAATATCGAGCGGATTTCCATGATAGACGGTCTCGAGCTTCCTCCATACGGTTGCCTCAGACTGCCATTCACCGATGTCTCCATCTACGGCAACCCTTGCCCTGGGGATGAAGTTGATCTGCTCTTGTGGCTTGGGCGGGCAACCCTCCAGAGGATCAACATGATTGGGGTCGCACCAACAATCCGGCTTGCCCAAGGCAAACCAGTTGACATAGGCCGCGAAATACCGTGGATAGCAGTCCAACAGTCTCGGCTGGACCACGTTTATCCCTCGTAGCTCCACGGACTCATTTCCGCTGGCGTCGGTGGCGGTATAGGTCACCTCGTACTGACCGACTCTTGTCGGATCCACCACGTCGCCGCCAATGACAACGAGGATATTCGGATCACTGTTATCCGTTGCCGTCGCTCCCAACTCTTCGTATTCAACATCGCCGCAGGCCAAGGTAAGTGTGTTTGGGCCATTGACTGCAACCATCGGCGGGATCGTATCCTGCACGGTGACTGTGACAGCGTCAGTATCGTGGCCACCCTGGCCGTCATCTACGCGAAGGACAAAGGTGTGCACCCCCACCGGCAGGACGAGGTCGACCTGTGGGCTGGCACCGACAAGGTGCTCCTGGCTGTCTATCCACTCAAAGGCGAGTTCGTCGGCCCAATCCGCGTCAGTGGAGGCCGAACCATCGAGAATGACGCCGGTTTCGACGACGCCAGTGCACTCTATGGTCTGGTCGCGACCTGCATGCGCAACTGGAGGTGTATTCCCTCCCATCCCGGTGACCGTCACAGTTACGTGCTCACCTGCCGGTGGTACATCCAGACCGAGGAGCTGGACGTTCCACTGGCCCGCCTCGGGGTTCCTGATGGCGTATGATTCATGCGTATGGCCCTGTAGATGAAGTACATCAGGCGCCAGTGTGCCGCGGTCAATGATTCTGCCTGATGGGGTCGTGAGTGTCATCGCTATGTCGCTGCCGCCCCATATACTTGAGAAGACGCCCTGTATCATGCCAAGAGGAATAAGGAATGGGATATTCACTGTCTCGCCCGGATCGACCGGGATGTCCGAAGAGAATCCGTCCCCTGGCTGGAGGGGAACGATGGGTGGACAGATCTCACCGCTGCATCCGTCCTGCCCATTGTTATTCGGTCTGTATATTCTCAACTGAGGTGGCTCCAGCCTGGCACAGTACTTCCTCCGGCCATCGGTTATCACCTCGGTCCAGAGCCCGTCCACTACTTCATAAGATGCTGTCGCACTCTGTGACAGTGTGGCATTATGCTCTGCGAAGCGAGCCCGGAGTTCGTAGGATATGACGCCCTTGCGCAGATCCAACCAGTGCTCTTGGCCAACGCTGAACAAGCACTGTTGTCCCTCTCCGAGTCCGCCGGGGCCGGCAGCGCCAATGGCGTAACTATTCTCGCCGATCTCTGGATAGGAGCCATAGCGATAAATGCCACAGGAGTACCCGCCGGCGCCACCACCCCCGTGGCCGCCACGGCCGCCATTGCCGCCGGGTCCGCCATCGCCGCCATCGCCGGCATCATCATCGTGGGCCGCTTTGCCTCCTGCACCACCCCGGCCGCCTTTACCGCCAGAACCACCCAGACCTCCATTGCCTCCGGCTCCGCCGGCGCCGGTTACTATGGTGTTATTGAAGATTGTAGGGGAAGACTCAATGCCAAACCCAGCCGGATGCAGAAAGATACCGAAGCTGGCTCCACCGCCAGTACCGCCTTTGCCCCCTTTGCCGCCGTGGCCTCCGCCACCGCCTCCGCCACCGTCACCGCCCACACCCCAATCGTCCAGGAGTGTCGCCACAATCGGCCCAACAGACGTACAAACGAAGTCCATTGAACCGCCACCGCCACCGCCACCGTCTCCACCCGACCCAGGCGCACCGTCCATCCCGTCTTCGCCGGCACCGGCTATCCAATGTCCGCCGTCAAAGCTGCCGGTGCAAGTGGCAGTCTCACCACCTCCCGCGCCATCTGCACCCTGTCTTCCCGCCACAGGATATGGATTGCCAGAGTGGCCATCCTTGCCGATGATCTCAGCCCAAGGGCACCAGATTATGAATACAGGATAGGAATTGCCCCCCTTGCGGTACCGGGCGCCGCCTATGTATCCACGACTGTAGTCGGGCCAGGCGCGTTCACCGTTTTCTCCGTCCCATGTGCACCTCTGTTGGTCACAGGTGGGCCTGTAGAAGTAACATAGCCAGTCCATGGTGATGCCGCCCCGGCCGCCGTTTCCGCCACGATTGCTTTGGCTGTCTTGGCCTCCACCTCCGGTGCCGCCGCGAGGCCAGCACTCGAAGAATACACCTCCATCCTCACCATCCTCACCGTCAAAATCCGGATCGTAAAACACCAGCCCCGATGCTCGTCCCAGGCCGTTCTGGCCGTCTTTGCCCCTTCCACCACGACCCGCACGGATGACATTGCCCGAGACGACAAGCGCATCGGTAGCATTGCGGACGTGAATGCCGATGGAATTCTCACCTGATCTGCCTGCGACCGATGCACCAGAACCGCCAAGAGACTCGACTTCAAGTCCGTTGATCGTGGTAGGACTAACGATATCTAATACCTGAATGGCTGTCGTTGCCCCGTCAATATGTGTCGGTTCAAAGGAAGGATCCCGCGTCCACAAGAGCTTCGGACCGTTTGGGGTCGACTGCGCAGTCACCGACAAGCCGCCGTACAGGCTCATATCGTCCAGTACCGTCAGCGGTGCCGTCTGTTCCCTGTAACGCACTGTCGCTCCTTGTCCGTGGATGTAAATATCCGCATGTGGAGTCCTCTGAGCAGCGAGTGCCGTACCTCTGCGCACAGAACGTACCGGCCGGTCCTTAGTGCCCGGATTCGAGTCATCTCCCCAGACACCGGATACGAAGATTGCATTGCCTGAACTCTCAAGGACATTGACGATCATTTCATCTGTTGCAGAGTTCCCCGCCGTATCTGTGACGGTCAATCGGAAAGTCAAGACCACGATGTTCTTGGGTGCGATGAAGGTCGTGACGGATCTAGTCTTGTCCATCAAAACGAGCGGACTGCCCGTTCCATCGATGCTTTCCATCAGCATGGATGGACCGACATGCTCCCAGGAGAACGCCAACTCGTCCTGCGGGTCAGGATCGTGGCTGGATGAGCCATCCAGTGTGACACGGTCCCCCCAACTTGCGGTCACGTCCGGCCCCGCGTTCGCCGTCGGCGGCCGATTTGTCCTGGGTTCTACCGTGATCACGACCGTATCCGCAGCCGATGCGTCGTCGTCGTCCGTCACCGTCAGCGCAATCGTATGCGTACCGACAGCCAGCGTCACGTCGGCCTGCGGATTTGTGCTGTAGGTAAGATGCTTCGTGCCTTCCACCCAGTTGTAGCTCTCGATCGTGCCATCCGGGTCCGCTGAGCCAGAGCCATCAAGAATGACGTCGGCCCAGCCATCGCCATCCTCATCGTAGACGACTTGATCGGACCCGGCGTTGGCCGTCGGAGGGACATTGAGCGGGGACTCAACCGTAATCACCACGGCATCCTCGCCGTAGCCCGCGTCATCATCCCACACGTTCAGCATGATTGTGTGAACGCCCACCGTCAGGGA
>JAFGJR010000006.1 GCA_016928975.1 Sedimentisphaerales bacterium
ACGGCCTCGGCGAAGTAACCGAGCATGATGTCATCGTGGTGCGGCTCGGTGTGCAGAAAGCACTTGTTCTTGTAGACGCGAACGCCGTTCTCGATCTTGCTGACCAGCCGCGAGTGGACCATCGTAGACAGGTCGCGCAGCGACTCGATGCGGTGCTGGAGGATGATCGAGACTGCCTGACTGGACCGGCCGTCGTCCTCTGTCAGGTCGAGCAGACACTTACGTTTCTGCACGGCCAGATCGACGAGGGCCCTCTCCACGTCGGCGTCGGTGATCACTTCCGCTCGTTCGAGGACCCTGATCTGCCGCTTGACCAGCCGGGCGGCCGCTCCGCGGGTCAGATAAAACCTTGCGTTGGGCAACTGCTGCAGGCAGGTGGCGGGCGTGTCGATGTTTGCCTCGGATTGAATAGCCTGGGCGGCCAGTGCCGCCTTCGCCTGGCCGGCGGCGACGACGATCGCCGTGCACTCCGGATTCCGTGTGATCGTTCGCAGGCCAATCGTGATCACCAGACGCTGGCGGGCAGTCTTGATCCCACCCAGGTCTGTGGCGGCCGCCGCCTGCGTTTCGTAATTGATCGGGCACAGGCGCGTCGTGGAGTTGTGGTCGGAGCCTCGGATGTTGAAGCCGATGTGTCCATCCGGGCCGATGCCGCCGAGGAAGAACCCGATCCCGGCCAACTCGCGGATTCGCTGCTCGTACTCCATGCACCACTGGTCGATCCGTTCCAGCAAAGCCTTCTGCCGGCATTCAAGCTGGCTGGTGGTCTGGCGGTATCGCAGGGTCAGGTCCACGCGATTGTCCGGCCAGACATCCTTGAGGGTTTCCCCCGATCCAAGGCCGATCTTAGCCGAGTCGATCAGCAGGGCTTTGGCGGGGTCGAGTCCGAAGCCCTCGACGTAGAAGTGCCGCACGTAGTGATGGAAGCTGTTGTGCTGGGACGAATCCATCGGATAGAACTCATCAATCTGCACGAAGTGCAGGCTCTGCATGTCGGGCTTGTTTGCCGGATCGACTGCCGACTGCTCCAGAATCCTTCGTGTCTGGGGCGTCTCCCAGCTTCCCAGCAGGCGTTGCACCCGCTTGATGAAGTGTTCCGGGGTCTTGCCCGTGGGCAGGGCGATCACGCCGCCGGGATGGTTCTGGACCCACTCGATGAAGCGCATCGCCGCCAGCTTGCCCAAGGCCGGGAAATTCTCCACGACAATCGTGGGAATCTTCTCCGTCGGCGGATACAGCACGTCAAACGATGAGGCCCGAACCGCCACCTCCTCCACCGGCGTTAGAACCACACGTCTATCGTCACTCATTTGTTTGCACTCACATCCTGTGCCGCTTCGAGGCACCTCCGGCGAGAGAACGAGGCTGTCACCACCGGGAGAGCGTCCAATCAAGGATCCGAGCCGCCGGAAGAGTAAGCCATGATCAAGTCACTTTCGACAAGTCTGTCGCAGCGTACCAATACCGGCCTGGATATGCAAGGCCCGGCATTGAAGACGCGACCCCGTCGCGACAGGCGGGTTTCCCGTCGCGACAGAGCAAGAGCCCATGCCGCCATTTTCAGGGCAGGGTCCCACGATTGCGGATCAGTTCGTCAGGCCGGCGATGGCGGCGCCGATCAGGGTGGCGTTGTCCACGTTGATGATATCGTAGTAGACGCCCTTGTTGTTCGTCAGGTACTGAGTGAGGTAACACTCCACCTTGTGCTTGAGGGACCAGAGGTGATAGAACGTGGTGCCCTCGGCGACGATGCAGACGGGCCGGCAAGGGCTTTGGCCCTTGCCACACTTGATGGCGGCGGACGACAGATTGATGGCCGTCAGTTTCGCCGCACGCTCAACCAGGGCATCGATCAGATAATACAGTGTGACGATATCGGCCTCTCGCTCACCGGACAGGGCTCTGGCCAGTGGGTTGTCGCCGGTTTCAGGGAGCATGAGGAAGTCACTGATGTCTTTCGTAGTGGCCTCGTCCAGGGCTGTCAACTTCTTCGAGGCGGATCGTGAGAACAGGCCGTTCTTGGCGGCGACGTGCGCGGTTCTCAGACACAGCGGTCCCAGGTAGGCTCCAGAGATCATCTTCTCGAAGACGTTGATGCCGGGACTGACGGAGGCGGCGTCGAACTCCTCATCGATACTGCCGCGTGGTGCCTTGCCGAACCCGCCGGACTCGATGTTGACGATCTGTCGCTTGGCCCGGTCGAGGTCTTCGGCCTTGATGATCTTGCCGTTCTGCTCGACATAGCTTGTGTTGGTGCCGGTGCCGAGGATGAATCCGATGTAGCTGTCATACTCGCGGCCGATAGCGCTGCCTCTTCCGGCCAGCAGAGTCGCGACAGTGTCATTGAGCAGGATCACGTGCTTCTTGCCGGACTGCCCCATTCGACGAATCGCCGCGTTGAGACTCTGGCCGATCATCTGGCCGGCGGCCTCGGGGGCCTTGATCTCTTTCGAGAAGTACAGCGCCCGGCCGTCCTTGCTCGGGAACATCTCGATCGGGTAGGAGAAGCAGAAGCCGATGTTGCGACTCTCGTCCAGCACGTTCGCCACGTAGCCGGCCATCGTCCCGAAGAACTCCTCCTTGCCCACCTCCTTCTTGATCCCCGGCATCGGATAGACGCGGAAGTCCTCGATGATAGCGGTTCCGTCGGGCGCAAAGGTGACCGTCGCCACACGGAAGTTCGTGCCGCCGGCATCCATCACGATGACGGGCTTGTTCCGGGAGATCCTGCGCTCGATATCGAGATACGTCGGCAGCATGGCCAGGGAGCTTTTGCGTCCGGCCAGGCCGCGATCCATCTCCTGCAGAAAGGTCCGGCAGGTGGCCTCCATGTCGATGTCGGCGTGGTACATCCCGTGTTTCCTGAGGAACTTCGCGACGCTCTGCTTGATCTTATCCACAACAAGCCCTCTTCATTTCCGATTTGCGGTTTTCGATTGACCGTCCACGCCGTTGACGCTGATCCGCAGCGCTACAAGCGAGGCACATGCCAAATCGTAAATCAAAAACCGCAAATCGTCAATCTTGATACCCTTTCGGGTGCTCGCGGTGCCAGGCCCAGGCGCTTGCGACCATCTCTCGAAGCTGGGGCTTGCGGGTGACCCAACCCAATTCGGTTCGTGCCTTGGCGGCGTCCGAAGTCAGCACGGCCGGGTCGCCGGGCCGGCGCGGGGCCTCCAGAACCCTGAAATCCTTACCCGAGACCTCACGGACGGTGTCCATCACCTGTCTGACCGAATAGCCCTGCCCGTTGCCGAGATTGTAGGTCAGTTCAGTGGCGGTATTCAACTTGTTCAAAGCCAGCAGGTGTGCCTGGCACAGGTCGTCGACGTGGATGTAGTCACGGATGCACGTTCCATCGGGCGTGTCATAGTCGGTCCCGAAGATGCTTACGTGCGACCGTTTGCCCATCGCAGCCTGGATCGCCAGCGGAATCAGGTGGGACTCGGGGCGATGGTCCTCGCCGAGCGTGCCGTCGCGGCCGGCCCCACAGGCGTTGAAGTAGCGCAGCGCCGCGTAGTGAAGCCTGCCTGTCCGGCTCTGATAGTGACACATGCGCTCGACCGCCAGCTTGCTGTCGCCGTAGGGGTTGATCGGCTGCTTGGCGGCGTCCTCCGTGATCGGGACCTTTGCAGGCATGCCGTAGACCGCCGCCGTGCTGCTGAAGACGAACTTGTGGACGCCCACGGCCTCCATCGCGGCCAGCAAAACCTGCGTATTGCACGTGTTGTTCGCATAGTACTTGAGCGGCATCTGCACGGACTCGCCTACCTCGATGAACGCGGCGAAGTGCATGACTGCCTCAATGTCGAAGCGGCGGAGGGCATCCACGATCTTGCCGCAATCAGCTATGTCGCCTTCGACGAGTTGTGCGTCACGCACGGCGGATCGATGGCCTTTGCTGAGGTTGTCGAAGACAACGGGCTCGTGCCCGGTCGCTGCCAGTAGAGCCGTCATGTTGCTGCCAATATAGCCTGCCCCGCCACAAACCAAGACTCTCATGTCTTCCTGCCCGTCCCCGAATGCTGGACCTTTCGCGCGATCGTCTTCAAGATTCGCAAGGCAAGGCGGTCGTCGGGTTCCAGGTCGATCCATGCCATGCGTTGCCTCTGCTTTGGACCCAGTCGCAGCGTTTGCACGCCGCCGATGCTGGTGGAGTGCATTTGAAACGCCTGGGAGACGCTCGCCACCTCGTTCTCCGGAAGGCTCAGGCGTTGCACCTGGACGTGGCAGTCCACGGAAACCAGGCCTTGTTCCTCCGTGATTCGCAACTCGACGATTCGGCGGATCGAGTGAAGATTGGCCTCGGCGGCGTCGTGCAGGCCCGCGTTGTCGCTCCGCCAGAATTCGAAGAGCTGCGCCCCCCGCAGAGGTTGAGTTCTGATGATGCCCTGCTCGGTGTCGCGCTTCTCAATCGCGAAGTGCATTCCACCCAGGGCTTCCTCAGCGGCCCGCATGACATCCGGATACGCCGCATCGTGCAGACGCAGGGGCTCGGCGATGCGCTCGGCCTGTCGATACCCGCTGCACCCCAACGGCACCGTTGCCATCGTCGCAAGGACCATATGCAAGATTCTGAGACTACGCGTCAACCTGTCACCAGAGAAGAAACAGTGTGCGAGATTATAGTGGTGTTTCCACCGTTCCTCAACGCTGATTCCCCGACAAAACTGCGTGCGATGGCTCTCACGACGCCGCTCGCCGATCCCGACCGATTTGTGACCGACCCTTCGCCTCTGGGGGACCGCCCATGGCGTACCCGCAAAGGCGCAAGGGTGGCACTCCGCCGCGTCGTTGCGAACGGGGCCTATGTGATTGCCGAGATGTCGATCAGGTACATTTGTCGGCCGTGGCCTTCGTGGGCCGAGTCGATGATGACGCTGCGACCGTCGGGACTGAATCGCGGGTGGGTGTCGCAACGCCATTCACCCGTGTACTTGGGCGCCAGGTAGAACCGGCCGAGCGGGATGGTCCGGCCGGTCGCGACCTGGTACAGGTAGACATGCTGTCTGCGGTCTTTGTCGGGGTAGGTGTCGTTCAGAATCCATTCCCTGCCGGGCAAGTAGCTGCAATGGCCGTTCCGCGTCATGACGCCTTCGCCGACAACCTCAACCTTGTCCGAGCCATCCTCGTAGAGGTAGAACGCGTCCCGGTGAGAGGGATGCCAAGCCCAGGCCAGGATGTGCCGGGGGTCGCGCCAGATGAAATGGGAGGTCTTGCCGTAGGGATCGACGACGCGGACGTCCCCGCCATCGGGCCTGGCCGTGAGCATACGGGTCCCGAAGCCGCCAACGGTGCGGGACTGCGAGTTGTCATCGAGGAGCCGCCAGCGGTGCAGGAAGACGAAGCGGGAACCGTCGGTGTTGAACAGCAGGTGGTTGAACCAGTGCTTGGCCCGTTTCGGGTTGCCCGGGATCTCGCCGAGAGCGGCGATGTCGGCCAGGGAGAGAATCATCTCGGCCTTGCCGGAGTCGAGGTCGAGCCGGTGGATGCCGGAGTCTTTGGGAGCGGGCTGCTCGGCGCAGGGGTCGGGCAGGCCGGCATAGCCATAGCCCGGACGGGTGTCGTTGATCCGGCGGAAGTCCAGCGTCACGGCCGTGCGACCGTCGGGACTGATCGTATAGAAAGGATGGGGCAGCATTCTCTTGCGTCCGCTCCTGACATTCAGCAAGTGGGCGACGAACGTGTCATCGCCCCGGTCGTTCCACAGAACCTCCTCCGACGAGCCAGGCCGCCACTGGAGCATACACCCCTGTTGCCAGCCCCAGGCGGTGCTGGTTCCCAGCTTGATCCAGCGGTCGTTGTCCGCGAGATCCACCATGCCGATCTTGATTGTATCATCAGGTCGCGGGCTGCGGTGCTCGAAGCTCGCCTCCATCCCCAGTGCGTGCCGGCCCGCCGGGTCGAACTGGAGCTTGTCGTAGTAGCCAAACCAGTGGAATCCGGGCCCTCGCGTGATCGCGCGGATCGGGGGCAAGCGATCGGGCACGGCGGCGGGTGTCTGAGCCATGCCGATTCTCGATACTACAGCCAATGAGCCGGCTGCCTGAAGGAATGTCCTTCGCGTGAGTGGTCCACGTTGCATCAGATGGCTCCTGTCATACAGTCGCTGCGACTGGGCCTGCTTGCCCCGTCGCGTGCCATTGCCGCGTATTATGAGTCATGCGAGACGGTATTCCAAGAAGAGTCCGCCTGACGAGCCTGGAAATCGGCTCGGCGTGTGAGATCGGGCGGTTCAACTAAAGCAGGGCGTGTTTCCCCGCCGATACTGTCCAGAGGGGCTTCGAGGCAATCGGAACGGTTCGTTTTCAATGTCGTTGGCACAGAGGCAATCGGTTGTCAGAAAGCTTGACTCACTGCCGGCAGGTCGAGTGGCGACGGAGTTCCTCGATCACCTGACGGTGGAGGCGGGCCTGTCGCACAATACCATCCTCGCGTATGGGCGGGACCTCGGTGACTTCCTGGACTTTGGCCGCCAGAACGGGATCCGGGAGATGAGCGGACTGACCCCGGTGCTGGTCCAGAAGTACCTGTGTCATCTGGCCACCGGTCCCAAGAACGAGAACTCGGCCCGACGTGCCCTTGTGGCGATTCGGATGTTTCTGCGATTCGCCAGGCTCATGGGGCTGATCGCCGATGATGGGACCGCCATCCTCGAGAGTCCGAAGATCTGGCAGCGGCTGCCGGCCGTGTGCAACAAGCAACAGGTCCTGAAACTCCTCGAAGCGCCTTGCCTGGAGGAACCCTTCTACCTGCGCGACCGGGCGATGCTGGAGCTACTGTACGCGACAGGTATGAGAGCCAGCGAGTTGGCCGGATTGCGGACCACCGATCTCAATTTCGATGTCGGCTACCTGCGATGCCTGGGCAAGGGCAACAAGGAGCGGATCATTCCGGTGGGCAGGACTGCCATCGAGGCGGTGGAGGCGTACCTGAGGGAACAGCGTCCTCGACTGGCCAAGCCGGTCAGCGGGGCGTCACTGCTGTTGTCACGGACCGGACGGCCGTTGACTCGCATCGAGATCTGGCGGCTCGTCAAGAAGTACGCCGCCAGGGCAGGGCTGGCCCGAAACCTGACGGTACACACCCTGCGTCACTGCTTTGCCACGCATCTGCTCAGCGGAGGGGCAGATTTGAGGAGTGTCCAGGAAATGCTCGGGCACGCTGACATCGGGACAACCCAGATCTACACCCACGTTGATCATGAGAGGCTCCGGAAGATCCACAAGAAATACCATCCAAGACCATAGAAGTCCCTGACGAGTGTGACCGTTGGAGTGACGGGTATTCGTGCGGCGGCGGTGGCGCTGATGAATCAGCAGGAAATATAGAAAATCCGAGCAAATCGGTTGACTGGCGCGCGACGATTCAGGTAGTATAATCAAGGTCTTCGTCAGTAGGGGTCCACTGAGGGTTATCCAGATGGCTGGTCCACGGTCTCACATCCTCGTGATCGTTTTGCTCTTGGCATGTGAGCTTCCCGCGTGGGGCCAGGCCGCAACCGCCTCTCCAGAGGCGCAAGTCGTTCCGCCCGCCCAGGTCGATCAGGAACTCGTCCTCATCAAGGATCACCTGCTCAACAACAAGGACGCCGCCACAAGGATCAGCGCCGCCACGGTTCTACTGTTCAAGGAGGATCCGGCGGCGAGGAAGCTCGTCCTGGAGATTCTGATGCGGGGGGAGAATCCGACGGCCAGGACAGCGATCTGCAACGCGCTGGAGCGAGCGCGTCGAGATCCCAAGCCGCTCAAGGACAAGGAAGATTTCCTCCAGCCTTTGCTTGGCATCCTCGGCACGGAAGCAGATCCGAGCGTCGCTCGGTCGGCGGCAGAGGCCACGCTCATGTTCAGTTATGATCAGGTGCAGGGCGGCTTGGAGAAGATCGCCGGTGACGTCCAAATGCCCGCGGCGGTCCGGGACAATGTGATCTACGCGCTGCAATTGCACCCTGACAGAAGGGCCGTGCTCAAACTGATCAGCCTGCTTGGCGATTCCGACCGCGAGGTGGCCCGAGCCGCCGGAGTGGCGCTGACCTTCCTTGGGATATCCCTTCCCGAGGATGAGGAAGGACGCCGGCGGGGCATCAGTGAGATCGAGCAATTGACGCCGGAAGCCTATCTGCGCAAACGGCTGGTTCGTAGCGAGACCGATATTCGGACGTTGAAGGCTGGGATGCAGATGTGGCAGGACTACTATCTCAGCAGCCTGAGCGATTGGTATGGCTCGCTGGCCGATGAGACCGCCAAGATCGCTTTCCTCACGGAACGTCTCAAGGCCCAGGAACCGGAGATCAAACTGTGGGCTCTCGACCGGATCGAGCAGTTGAAGAAAGGTACAAGCAAGCCCAAGCTGTCGGAGGACTTCGAGAAGACGCTGCTGGGGCTGGTTTCGAGCAAGAACAGGCAGGTACGGCTGAGGACGGCCCGAGTGATGGCCCTGATGTGGGAGTTGAACGCCGCCCAGCGGCTTCTTGGACAGTTGCAGGTCGAGGATGATGGCGATGTGCGGCATGAGCTGTTTGTCGCACTTGGCGGCGCCTGCTATTACGCGTCTCTGGATACCTCCCCGTTCAAGATTCCTGACGAAGTGCGCAAAGAGACCCTCGAGTGGGCGGTTCGGTTCCTCAACGAGCAGCGTGCAGAACGGGTGCGAAGCGGCGCGGATGTCATTCGTAAGCTTTTGACACAGAACGGCTTGAAGGCAGAGGAGGTGAACAAGTACCTGGCATCGCTGGGGCAGAGATACCAGCAGGTTGCCTCGGAAACAGACCGTGCCGTGCGCAGCGACTTGCTTGGCGCGATGGCCGGGCTGTGTGCCCAGAGAAGCGCCTGTCGGCTGCAGGCGGCGCGATTGTATAGCCCCCTGTTTGAGCAGGGACTGACGGATAGCGCGGAGGCTGTGCGTCAAGCTGCAATAGACGGGCTCGTAAACATTGACAGTGTGGCTGCCCTCAAGAGGCTCAGAAAAGGCCTTGTGGATGATCCCAGCGCGTCTGTTCGGGCGAAGGTAATCAACTTGGCCGGCGAGTCCGGCGTTGCCGAAGATCTGGACTGGCTTTCGAAGAAACTGGGCGTCCCCAGCGATGGGGAGGCGGCCTGGCAGGCTTCACTCAAGGTGTTCCGGCGTTGTGCGATGGATGTCCTGGCAACGTGGAGCGCCGCATTCACGGCCCCGCCGCTCCAGGAGAAGCTCTCCGTGGACCAGCGGATCGCCTACTTCATGCTGGTCGAACAAAGGGCCCAGACGGAGAGTAGACCGGACGTGCTCGCCGAGGCGCGAAGGCGACTGGCCCAACTGTATGCGACCAGTGGGAATTTCAAGCAGGCGGACGATTATCTCAAGCTCATCGAGGAGACTGCGGAAGATCCCAAGGAGAAAGAGCGCATATTATCAGACCGCCTGGGTGTCTGTCTTCGTTGGCCGAACCTGGACATGGTGGGCGAGATCGTCGACACGTACCTCTCGGTGGGCGACTTGACTGATGATAGTGCGATCGCCCGGTCCATCGATGGATATCTGAAGGAGCCTCCGTCGGGCGCTGATCCGAACGCTTTGATAGAGAGACTTAGCCGTATCAAGGTCAAAGATCCCGATGCCCGTCCCGGTTGGCGTGGGTTGGTTCAGCGATGGGGCAAGCCCGTGGCCCGGGCCCGAAAGGGCGGGGAGACGGAGGGGGTCAACAACTGACGACAGCCTCCGCTGCCGTTGGCGCGGTGTGTAGGGCTGGGAGCTGGTGGACAGGCTGGTTCCAACCGTGAACCGTGCGAACGGAGCAGCTTTTTTCAGTTTTTTTGCTTTTTTGTATTTGCACTGACGGGGTGGCTGTCTTATATTCACTGGTTTACAAGTAGACGCACGAATCGGATGGTATGCCTTGCTGTTATCGCATGTGAGAGATGCGAGAGGGTGAGGTTTGTCTTTATCTGTAGGCCGGGTCTGTGATCCGTGCCCTGCGCGGGCGGTTTGGACAACGCGCGGCCGGTCGACAGCAGGGAGCGCTGCTGTAGCTCAGTAGGTAGAGCGCGTCCTTGGTAAGGACGAGGTCCTGGGTTCAAATCCCAGCAGCAGCTCAGTGTACGAGTATCAAGACGAAGCAGTCGGCAAAGGCTGCGTCTTGGTTTTCGGTTGACTACCGAGGTATCTGGCAGGAGACCATAAGGACATGCAAGTAGCTCCTAAGAAAGCAGATTTGGAGGTTTAGTTAAAGATGGCTAAAGCAGTATTTGAACGGACCAAGCCTCACGTTAACGTTGGCACGATTGGGCATGTGGACCACGGCAAGACCACGCTGACGGCGGCGATGACGAAGGTCATGGAGCTCAAGGGACTGTCCAAGTTCAAGTCCTATGATGAAATCGCCAAGGCATCAGAATCGCAGGGCCGCCGCGACGCGACGAAGATCCTGACGATCGCCACGGCGCACGTGGAATACGAAACAGCGAATCGCCATTACGCCCACATCGACTGTCCAGGCCATGCTGACTACGTCAAGAACATGATCACGGGCGCCGCCCAGATGGACGGCGCGATCCTCGTGGTCAGTGCCTATGACGGTCCTATGCCTCAGACCCGCGAGCATATCCTTCTGGCCCGCCAGGTGAACGTGCCGAAGGTCATCGTGTTTCTGAACAAGGTGGACCTCGTGGACGATCCCGAGTTGCTGGACCTGGTCGAACTGGAGATTCGAGAGCTTCTCAACAAGTACCAGTTCCCGGGCGACGACACGCCGGTGATCCGCGGCAGCGCCATCAAGGCAATGAAGGCCGAGACGATCGATGATCCGTCCTGTACGGCGATCGTCGAGTTGCTCAAGGCCATGGATGAGTACATTCCCGTTCCCAAGCGCGAGACCGAGCTGCCGTTCCTGATGCCTGTTGAAGACGTGTTCAGCATCAAAGGACGCGGCACGGTCGGCACGGGCAGAGTCGAGCGAGGCAAAGTCCGCGTCGGCGAGGAAGTTGAAATCATCGGCTTGGCCATGGACACCCGCAAGACCGTCGTTACAGGCGTGGAGATGTTCAATAAGACGCTGGATGAAGGCCAGGCCGGGGACAACATCGGCGTGCTGCTCCGCGGTGTCGAGAAAAAGGACCTCGAGCGCGGCCAGGTGATCGCCGCCCCCGGTAGTATTACGCCGCACACCAAGTTCCATGCCCAGGTGTACGTGTTGACCAAGGACGAAGGCGGCCGGCACACCCCATTCTTCCCCGGATATAAGCCGCAGTTCTACTTCCGCACCACCGATGTCACGGGCGGTGTGCTCACGCTCATGAGTGAGAGCGGCAAGGCTGCCGAGATGTGCATGCCTGGCGACAACATCTTGATGGACATTGAGATCATCTCCCCGATCGCTATGGAAGAGGGGCTGCGATTCGCGATTCGAGAAGGGGGCCGTACAGTCGGTGCTGGTGTCGTGACCAAAGTCATTGCCTGAGTGACGCGTTTTTATGGCAAAGAAGAAGAGCAAGAGAGAATATGTCTGGCTGGAGTGTTCCGAGTGCAGCCAGCGAAACTATAGGACGGAAGTCAGTGTCGCCGAGGGCTCGCCGAAGCTGGAATTGAAGAAGTTCTGCGCCAAGGAGCGTAAGCATACACTCCATAAGCTCCGGCGCAAATAGGGTTTACAGCCGCTGATTCAGCGGAGCAATGGCAATAGGCCAGTAGCTCAATTTGGCAGAGCGTCGGTCTCCAAAACCGAAGGTTGGGGGTTCAATTCCCTCCTGGCCTGGTGTTGGCGGGGTGTCTCAGTGCCTCGCCGATCTGAGTTGGCAGGATTGCAGCCTATGTCGATGCAGATTTACAAGCCCGGACAGGGCAAGTATACACGGTTGATCAGCGGGGTTTCCGTTGCCCTGATCGTGGCGATCGGGTGCTGGCGGCTGTATGAGCGGCTGGCCGCCACAGACTGGAGCCCGTGGATTGTGTTCCTCGTCCCCCTGGTGGTCTTCTGCGTCATAGGTGTGGGCATCTACTGGTTGCTGAACAAGCAGTCCGTAGCGGATTTCCTGATCGCCTCGGAAGGCGAGTTGAAGAAGGTGAACTGGTCGAGCAAGAAGGAAGTGGCTGTCTCGACGTTTGTGGTGATCGTGGTTGTCGTGCTAATGGCGGCGTTGCTGGGAGCCACCGACATGGTTTTCCAGCTCGTCTTCGATAAGTTGCTCGGGTAGTGCCGGGAAGGAACCTGGTATCGATCCTGGAGGGAGCGTCTGCCGGCCGGTGCCCGGGCGGGCTCGAGCCGGCGGCTGCAAAGGCGGAGGCGGGGAATCGGAGTATTGTCGGGAAGTTTTCTTGTATTTGTACACGGCATCGGTGCCGGGGTACACACGAAATAGCGTAGAGTGGCTCTTGCGGCAGGGACCAAAGGCATTGGAATGCGTTGGTACGTATTGAGAGTGGCAGCTAACAAGGAAATGCAGGTCAAAGAGGCCCTGGAGCGCAAGACCGAGCAGGAGGGCCTCAAGGATGTGATTGGTCGGATCGAGGTCCCCACCGAGCAGATCAAGCGCATCCGGGCTGGCAAGCAGACCGTGCACAAGCGAAAGCTGTATCCCGGCTACGTATTCATGGAGATGCAGACAACCGACGACGGTCGCGTCCCGGAGAGAGCGTGGTTCACGATCAAGGGCACAGGGGGAGTCGGCGATTTCATTGGCACGGAAGGGATGCCTACCCCCATGCGTGACACGGACGTGGCCAAGATGCTGCTCGACGCGGAAAAGCCCGAGGAGGCCCCGAGCATCAAGGTGGAATTCAAGAAGGGCGACCACATCAAGATCCGGGAAGGGGCGTTCGAGAATTTCGAGGGTACCGTTGATTCGATCGATTCGGAGCGGGGCATCGTCAAGGTGATTGTGACGATCTTCGGGCGAAGTGCCCCGCTCGACATCGAGTACTGGCAAATTGAGAAGATCTGACGCTGGGATTCCCGGCGTCCTTCAACAGGGTTCTGCAGGACGGCTGTAAGACAAGGGTAGAGAATGGCAAAGAAGGAAGTGGCGACCAAGATCAAGTTGCAGGCCCCGGGCGGACAGGCCACGCCGGCGCCGCCGATTGGACCGGCTCTTGGGCAGCACGGAGTCAACATCGGGCAGTTCGTCTCCCAGTTCAATGACAAGACCAAGGAGTACAAAGGCACGATCGTGCCTGTGGTCATCACGGTATACACCGACAGGAGCTTCACCTTCGAAGTGAAAAGCCCTCCAGCGGCCGTGCTGCTCAAGCAAGCGGCGCAGATTGAGAAGGGTAGCGGCGTTCCAAACAAGGAGAAGGTCGGGAAAGTAACGGCAGAACAGGTTCGCAAAATCACCGAAACCAAGTTCAGAGACCTCAATGCGTACAGCCTGGAGCAGGCGGAGAAGATCATCCGAGGCACCGCTCGCAGCATGGGGGTGGAGATCGTCGATTAAGGCGGTTCTGGCGGTCACGTTTTCGAGAGAAATGAGACATCAGGTATGAGGACCAAGAGCAAAAGACACAAGAAAGACGAACAGAAGGTTAGCGATGCGCCCGTCAGCGTCGGCGAGGCTGTGGACAAGCTCAAGTCGTTCGAATCGGGCAAATTCGACCAGACTATCGAGTGCGTGATGTGGCTGGGCATCGACCCGAAGCAGGCGGACCAGCTCATACGAGGGTCGCTGTCTCTTCCTCACGGCGTGGGCAAGCAGAAACGGGTGATCGCTTTCTGTGACGACACCCTGGTGGAGGCGGCCAAGAAGGCGGGAGCGATCGAGGCTGGCGTGGACGACTTGGTCAAGAAGATCACCGATGGCTGGTCGGACTTCGACGTGGCCATCGCGTCTCCCAAGGTGATGGGTAAGGTCGGCAAGCTCGGGCGCGTTCTCGGTCCGCAGGGCAAGATGCCTTCGCCTAAGAACGGCACTGTGACGGACGATGTCATGACAGCCGTCAGTGAGTTTGCCGCCGGCAAGATCGAATTCCGCAATGACACCGGGGGCAACGTGCACGCGGTCGTCGGAAAGCAAAGCTTCGACAAGAAGAAGCTGGTCGAGAACATTGATGCCTTTGTGAACCATATCAAGAAGATCAAGCCAACCTCAGCAAAAGGAACCTACATCAAAAAGGTGTGCCTGTCGGCGACGATGAGTCCCTCCGTGCAGATCATGGTCTGACGACGGGCCGGCAGAGTGGCCGGGTACCAGGCCCGACTCGCGTTTTTTCCTGAACCGATACGAGGACAAATCGGGTTCAACGGGAGAGAAGATGAGCAAGTACGTAAAAGAGTTGCTGCAGTCCCAGTTAGAGAAGAGAGTCGAGAACGAGGGAATTGACGATTTCGTGGTGCTGACGACCAAGGGAGTGGGAGGCGTTGACAACAACGTCATGCGTGGTGCCTTGAAGGAAAAAGGCATTCGGCTGTTGGTCGTGAAGAATTCCCTGTTCCGAAAGGTCCTGCAAAAGGGGAAGATGGAGCCGGCCGTAGAGCTGTTCAACGGTCCATGCGCCATCGCCTATGGCGGAGACAGCATCGTCGACGTCGCCAAGGAGATACTCGAATGGGTCAAGAAGCTGCCCGTGATGGAGGTTCGGGGGGCCTATGTGGATGGATCCGTCTACGATCAGGCAGGGGCGACGCAGTTGTCCAGGATGCCGACCCGCATCGAGCTTCAGGGCAGGATCGTCAGCAGTATTTGTTCGCCCGGCAGCGTGCTCGGCGGCATACTGACCGGTCGGGCCAGCGTCATCGCGAGCTGTCTGAAGACGATCATTGAGAAGGCTGAAAGACAGGCTGCCTGAGACGGCGCGAGGTTAGTCCCTTCGATCGAATATCAGCAATTACCAACGGTTCGTGCGGCTGCCCCGAAAGGGTTAAAACGGGACGGCGAAGTCCTGGCTACCGGCGAACGAGGAACGTATAGGAGTACATACACATGGCGGACGAAGCAAGACAGTGGAGCGGTGCGATCCAGGAGCTGGGTGACAAAATCGTGGCCCTGACCTTGATGCAGGCCAAGGAGTTGGCGGATTACCTGAAAGATGTGTACGGGATCGAGCCGGCGGCCGGCGCCGCCGTGATGGTGGCCGGTCTGGCCCAGGCGGCAGGGGCTCCGGCGGAGGCGGAGGAGGAGAAGACCACTTTCGATGTCATTCTGACCGGATTCGGCGACAAGAAGATCCAGGTCATCAAGGAAGTGCGAGCTCTCACCGGTCTGGGACTGAAAGAGGCAAAGGACCTGGTGGAAGCCGTGCCGAAGCCGGTGAAGGAGGGTATGGGCAAGGACGAAGCCGAAGCAGCGAAGAAACAACTCGAAGCGGCCGGAGCTACGGTTGAACTCAAGTGAAGCTGAGGCGTATCTTCTGAGTATAGTGAGTGTGCGCCAAGACACAAGATCACAGAGGCGAGTGCTGATTCCCTTACCAGAGGAGCATTAGATGGTTGCGCAGACCGTTCGCAATTTCGGCAGAACGCAGGACGGCGTGGACATTCCCGACCTCGTGGCGGTGCAGCGGGTCAGTTACGACCGCTTCCTGCAGATGGACGTGCCGCCTACCAAGAGAGCGGATGCCGGGCTGGAGGCTTTGTTCCGAGAGATCTTCCCCATTGAGAGCTACGACAAGAAGATGCTCTTGGAATACCTGTATTATGAGCTGGAGAAGCCCCACTATACGCCCCTGGAGTGCAAGCAATTGCGCCTGACGTACGCGTATCCGTTGAAGATCCATTGCCGGTTGCGTTCCGAGAGCGGGTCGGACCTGGCCGAGCAGGCGATCTACCTGGGCGAGATGCCCGTGATGATCGGCGGCGGCGAGTTCATCGTCAACGGGGCCGTTCGCGTGATCGTCAGTCAGCTCCATCGCAGTCCCGGCGTGGACTTCCTGATCGAGAGCAAGGAGGGTGACCGTGTCCTCCACGGCGGGCGAATCATTCCCGAGCGCGGAAGCTGGATCGAGATCGGCGTCACCCAGAAGGACATCCTGGTCGTGAAGATCGACCAGTCGAGCAAGATCCCCGCGACGGTGTTCCTGCGAGCCATCAATCCGGAGTACGGGACCACGGATGCGATTCTGCGTCTGTTCTACACCCCCAAGACGGTATCTGCCAACAAGCTGACGCCGGAGATGTGGGCGGCCAGCCCGATCGTGGACACCACGACCGGGGAGATTCTCGTCGATGCCGCCTGCCAGATCGGGGACAAGGTGTCCGTGATCCAGCAGAGCGACATCAAGAAGATCGAGGTCATCGAGCCGGTCCGCGATGCAATCATCATGAACACCCTCGGCGAGGATGATTGTGAGAATCACGACCAGGCTTTGCTGAAGTTCTACATGCGCCTGCGTCCCGGCAACCCGCCGAATCAGGAGAAGGCCCAGACGTTTTTTGCCGAGAAGTTCTTCGATGCAAACCGGTACCGCCTGGGCAGAGTCGGGCGGTTCCGTCTGAACCGCAAGTTCGGCCAGTCCGTCGATGAAAATGAGATGACGCTGCGTCCTGAGGACTTCCTCAATACGATGAAGTACATGCTGGCGCTGCGCAACAATGAAGGCGAAGTCGACGATATCGACCACCTGGGCAACCGGCGTCTTCGCACGATCGACGAGCTGGCGGCCGACGAGATTCGCAAAGGGCTGCTCAAGCTGCGTCGCACGGCCCAGGAGCGCATGAGCATCAAGCGGGAAGCCACGGAGGCCCCCCGCGTGGCCGACCTGATCAACTCCAAGAGCGTGGCCAGCAGCATCAATTACTTCTTCGGCCGCGGCGAGCTGAGCCAGGTCGTCGACCAGACGAATGCCCTGAGCCAGTTGACCCATGAGCGACGTCTGTCCGCCCTGGGACCCGGCGGCCTGAACCGGAGGCGTGCCGGTTTTGAAGTGCGCGACGTGCACATCAGCCACTACGGGAGAATCTGCCCGATCGAGACCCCGGAGGGGACCAACATCGGCCTGATCTCATCTCTGGCGATCTTCACCACGATTGACGAGTACGGCTTCCTGCTGAGCCCCTATCGCAAAGTCAAGAACGGCAAGGCCACCGACGACATCCAGTACCTCCGCGCCGACGAGGAGATGCGGGCCGTGTTTGCACCGCCCAGCGCAGTCGATCCCGACACGCACAAGATCTACGAGAACGTGGTTCTGGCGAGAAAGTCGGGAGAACTGGCCCAGACGACGCGCGATGAGGTCGATTATGTCGATGTCTCGCCGAAGCAGATTGTCGGCGTCTCCGCGTCGCTGATTCCGTTCCTGGAGCACGACGACGCCAACCGGGCCCTGATGGGATCGAACATGCAGCGGCAGGCGGTCCCGCTGCTGAGGACCGAGGCGCCGCTCGTGGGCACCGGCATGGAAGAGGTCGTCGGCAGGAACTCGAGCATGGTCGTGCGAACCCACAGTGGCGGTACAGTCACTGCGGTCGATGCCACGCACATCGTGGTCAACCACACGGACGAATACAAGCTGGACAAGTTCATCGGTCTCAATGAGCGCACCTGTCTGAACCAGACTCCGATCGTCAAGCTCGGTGAGAAGGTCAAGGCTGGACAGATCATCGCCGATGGCGGCGGCACGTCGCATGGCGTTCTGGCGCTCGGAAGAAACGTGCTGGCCGCGTTCGTGTCCTTCGATGGGTTCAACTTCGAGGACGCGATCATCGTCAGCGAGAAGCTCGTCAAAGACGACAGCTTCACCAGCATTCACATCGATGAGTTCACTGCGGAGGTCCGCGAAACGAGACTGGGCAAGGAGGAGTTCACCCGCGACATTCCCAACGTCAGTGAAAAGGCGTTGCGGAACCTGGATGACCAGGGCATTGTCCGGGAAGGCACGCGAGTTTGTCCCGGGGACATTCTCGTGGGCAAGGTCGTGCCCAAGAGCAAGGTCGAGCTGACGCCGGAGGAGAAGCTGCTTCATGCCATCTTCGGCAGGGCGGGCGAGGACGTCAAGAACGACTCGCTCGAGCTGCCCAGCGGCTACGAAGGCGTGGTCATCAAAACCGAGTTGTTCACTCGACGCGGCGCCGGCGGCGACGACCAGAAGAAGACTCTGGCCGACGAAGTCAAGAAGTTCGAAGCTGAGATCAAGACGAGAGAATGCACAATCTTCCGGCAGATGACCGAGGCGATCCACAAGAGCTTCGAGGTCAACATCGTCGACCCGTCCACGCGGCAGAAAGTCGGCGCCAGCGAGGACGACGAGGTCATCTACGAGCAGATCGAGAACTTTGATATCAAGTGGGTGAAGCCTGCCTCCGCACGGGAGGACGTCCAGAAGCTCGTGAGCAAGTTCTGGGCGCGGATTACGGAGCTTGAGGAGGACAAGGCGCGTCGGATTGAGCGGATGAAGCACGGCGACGAGCTTCCCAGCGGCGTGCTGCAGATGGCCAAGGTATACGTGGCGATCAAGCGGACGCTGTCCATCGGCGACAAGATGGCCGGCCGGCATGGAAACAAGGGCGTCATCGCCAAGATCATGCCGGAAGAGGACATGCCGTTCCTGGAGGACGGCACACCGATTGACATCCTGCTCAATCCGCTGGGCGTGCCCAGCCGTATGAATGTCGGCCAGATCCTGGAGACCCATCTGGGTTGGGTGGCGAAGGTGCTCGGCTTCAACGCCGTCACGCCGGTCTTCGACGGAGCTACCGAAAAAGACATCCAGCAGCTCACCGAAGAGGCGAATGCGCAGATGAAGAAGCGCCAGGTGGAGCTGAACAAGCGGGGCGAGGCGCCGGGCAAGGATGAGTTTTTCGTCAACGTGCCAAAGACGCTCAAGACACAGCTCTACGACGGGAGGACCGGCGAGCCGTTCGATCAGAAGGCCACCATTGGCTACCTCTATATGATGAAGCTCCATCACCTGGTGGATGACAAGATCCACGCCAGGGCGACCGGCCCGTACAGTCTGATCACGCAGCAGCCGCTGGGCGGCAAGGCGCGTACCGGCGGTCAGCGCTTCGGCGAGATGGAGGTGTGGGCCCTCGAAGGGTACGGCGCCGCGTACACCCTTCAGGAGATGCTCACGGTCAAGAGCGATGACGTGGAGGGTCGAACGAAGATTTATGAATCGATGGTCAAAGGTCAGAACACGCTGGAGGCAGGCACACCGCTGTCCTTCGACGTGTTGTGCAACGAGATCCGTGGGTTGGGCTTGAATATCCAACTCGAGAAGAAAAGGCTTGGACGGACCGCTCTGTGAATTTGATTATCGAGTTCCGTAATAGGTAGTTAGGGGGCTTTCAATGTTGGGAAACATCTACGATCGAATTAACGACTACGGTTCGGTCAAGATCTCCTTGGCCAGCCCGAATGATATTCGTAGCTGGTCCTTTGGAGAAGTACGCAAGCCCGAGACGATCAACTATCGAACGTACCGGCCGGAGAAAGACGGCCTGTTCTGCGAGCGCATATTCGGACCGGAGCGCGACTGGGAGTGCGCGTGCGGCAAGTACAAGGGGACGAAATTCAAGGGGATCATCTGCGACCGATGCGGCGTGAAGGTGACTCACAGTCGCGTTCGCCGCAAACGCATGGGACATATCAACCTCGCCGCCCCGGTAGTCCATATTTGGTTCTTCAAGTCGATTCCGAACCGCCTCGGCACCATTCTGGGTATGAAAAGCTCGGACCTGGAGAAGATCATTTATTTCCAGGACTATGTGGTCACCGACCCGGGTACTACCGGACTCAAGGCCGGACAACTGCTCAGCGAAGAGGACTGTCGCGAGGCCAACACCAAGTACGGCAGCTCGTTCAAGGCCTCTATGGGCGCCGAGGCGATCAGGGCGCTGCTGGAGAACCTGGACCTCGATACGCTCAGCGGCCACCTGCGGAAGGCCATTGTCAAGACCAGCAGCAAGCAGAAGATCAAGGACCTGACCAAGCGGCTCAAGACCATCAACGAGGTGAAGAACAGCGAGAACAAGGCCGAGTGGATGGTTCTGGAGGCGGTTCCGGTGATTCCGCCGGATCTGCGGCCTCTGGTCCTGCTGGAGAGGGACAACTTCGCCACGAGCGACCTGAACGATCTGTACAGGCGTATCATCAACCGCAATAACCGTCTAAAGAAGCTGATCGACCTGAATGCCCCTGAGGTCATCATCCGCAACGAGAAGCGAATGCTTCAGCAGGCGGTGGATTCGCTGCTGGATAACGGCCGGTGTCGCCGGCCGGTGCTGGGCAGCAACAATCGGCCGTTGAAGTCCCTGACGGACATGATCAAAGGCAAGCAGGGCCGGTTCCGCGAGAACCTGCTCGGCAAGCGTGTCGATTACTCGGCCCGTTCAGTGATTGTCGTCGGACCCGATCTGAAACTGTTCCAGTGCGGCCTTCCCAAGAAGATCGCCCTGGAGCTGTACCAGCCGTTCATCATTCGCAAGCTCAAGACGCACGGCTATGCCGATACGATCAAGAGCGCCAAACGCATGATCGAACGACGCGACGAGCAGGTCTGGGACATCCTCGAAGAGGTCATTCATCAGCATCCCGTGCTGTTGAACCGGGCGCCCACCCTGCACCGCATGGGCATCCAGGCTTTCGAGCCCGTGCTGGTCGAGGGCAACGCGATCATGCTGCACCCGCTGGCCTGCAAGGGTTTCAACGCAGACTTCGACGGCGACCAGATGGCGGTCCATCTGCCCCTGAGCATCGAGGCCCAGGCGGAAACCCATATCCTGATGATGACCACCGGCAACATCTTCTCGCCGGCCAACGGCGCGCCGATGGTGGGACCGTCGCAGGACATGGTGATGGGCAACTACTATCTGACCATTACGGTCGAGGACCTGAAGCAAGTAGCTAGGGCCGGCGCCGCCAAGCCCAGCAAGCCGCGAGTGTTCCGCGACCCGTACGAGGCCATGATGGCCTATGACATGGGCAGAATCGGCCTGCACGAGAGGATCCGGGTCCGCATCCCGCAGCGGCTGCTGAAAGACGAGACCGGAAAACTGCACACCGCGCCCGACCTCAAGGGGTCCAAGGACGGCTACAAGGCACACGTGATCGAGACAACGACGGGCCGGTGCATCTTCAACGATATTCTGCCCGCCGGCATGCCCTTCTATAACATGACGATGGCGCAGAAGAAGCTCAGCCGGGTCATCAGCGACTGCTTCGGATACTCCGGCAGCGCCGCGACGGTCGGACTTCTGGACCAGATCAAGGACCTGGGCTTCCGGTATGCCACCCTGGCCGGACTGAGCTTCGGGTTGACGGACCTGAAGATCCCTGCCAAGAAGGCGGAGATCATCGCCGAGACCGAGAAACGCGTAAACAAGATCTACAAGAACTACAATGACGGCGTCCTGACCGAGCGGGAGCGGTACAACCAGGTGATCGACGCCTGGACCAACGCACGGGTCGCCGTCACCAACGAGATGATCCGGGGATTGCGGGAGGACACTAAGGACGACGGCACACCCTACCTGAACCCGATCTACCTGATGACGGATTCCGGCGCGCGAGGCAGTATCGATCAGATTCAGCAGCTCGCGGGCATGCGAGCGTTGATGGCCAAGCCCAGCGGCGAGATCATCGAGACGCCGATCAAGTCGAACTTCCGCGAGGGCCTGACCGTTCTGGAGTACTTCAGCTCCACGCACGGGGCCCGTAAGGGTCTTGCCGACACGGCCCTCAAGACGGCCAACTCCGGATATCTGACGCGCAAGCTCATCGACGTGGCGCAGAATGTGATCATCATCGAGCATGACTGCGGCACGTTGCAGGGCATCACCAAGACCAGCATCAGCCGCGGCGATCAAGTGGATATCCCGCTGTCGCAACTGATTATTGGACGAACGGCCCGCGACAACATCCGCAACCCCATCACCGATGAGATGATCGTCCACGAGAATGAGGTCATCACGCCCGAGATTGCCGCTAAGATCGAAGCTCTGGGTCTGGATGCGATCCGCGTCCGAAGCCCCCTGACCTGTGACAGCCCGGTGGGTGTCTGTGCCAAGTGCTACGGCTGGGACATGAGCACGGGCCAGACCGTCGAAGAAGGCGCCGCAGTCGGAATCGTGGCGGCCCAATCGATCGGCGAGCCGGGCACCCAGTTGACGTTGCGAACGTTCCACACGGGCGGCGTGGCTTCCCGCGCCATTCTGGAGCGAGAACAAAAGGCGACGCAGTCCGCCAAGGTTCAGTATCGCGACATCAACGCCGTACAACTCAAGCGCGAAGACGGAACGACGGTCGTTGTAGCGCTGAAACGCAACGGCGAGATCGCCCTGCTGGATGACAAGGATCGTGAGCTCGACAAGTTCAAGGTCCCGTACGGTGCCGGCATCCTTGTGGAGGACGGCCAGAAGGTCAAGACAGGCACTGTGCTGTTCCAGTGGGACCCGCACCGCACGCCCATTCTGGCGGAGGTTTCCGGCCGGATCCGATTCGTGGACATTATCGAAGGCGAGACCGTCCAGACCGAGGAAATGCGCGTCAAGGGTGCGAAGGGCAAGGCCAAAGAGGGCGAAGCCAAGACCATCGAGCGCCCGGTCGTGATTGAGCATAAGGGCGACAAGCATCCGCAGATCATCATTGAGGACGCCAAGGGCAAGATCCTCGACGTTCACTATCTGCCGGCCGGTGCCCGCATCGAAGTGGCCGAAGGCGAGGAGGTGCAGGCCGGCCAGTTGCTCGCGCATCAGCCCCGAGCGACCGGCGGCACGCAGGACATCACTGGTGGCTTGCCCCGAGTCACCGAGGTCTTCGAGGCACGCAAGCCGAAGGACCCCGCCGCGATGGCGGAAATCAGCGGCCGGATCGAGCTGCGCAGCGACAAACGCAAAGGTAAGATGACCATCACCATCCGCAGCGAAGGTGGTATGGAGAAGGAGCATCACGTCCCTCGCGACAGACACCTCAACGTGCACACCGGCGACTTCGTGGAAGCCGGCGATGCGCTGACCGACGGGCCGCTGGTCCCGCACGACATCCTTCGCATCAAAGGCGAGGAATCGCTTCAGCGATACCTCATCGGTGAAATCCAAAACGTGTACCGTTCTCAGAACGTGAACATCAATGACAAGCACATTGAGATTATCATCTCGCAAATGATGCGAAAGGTGGAGATTGACACGGTCGGCGACAGCGCGTTTCTACCCGGCGAAGTCGCGGACAAGTTCGTGTTCCGCAAGGAAAACGACCGGCTTTCCAGCAGTATCAAGGTAGCCGACGTTGGCGATGTCACGGAGGTACAGGAGGGCCAAGTCCTTGATAAGAAAGACCTTGCGCGCGTGAACGAAAAAGTGGAGACCCTGGGCGGCACTCCGGCCAAGGGTCGCAGACCCAAGCCTGCAACCGCCAAGACGCTTCTGCTGGGCATCACGAAGGCGTCGCTGTGGTCGGACAGCTTCATCGCGGCCGCGAGCTTCCAGGAAACAACAAAGGTGTTGACGGAAGCGGCATTGGCAGGTAAGATCGATAGTTTGCACGGTCTGAAAGAGAACGTGATTCTTGGCCACCTGATCCCGGCGGGTACGGCGTTCAAGCCGCACTTGGAAATGCGGGTCAAGCATCTCGTCGAGGCACCGCTGCCGAAGGAGATGATTGGTGTCCGCGAGGAGAAGGAAGCGGAGGCCAAGGCCGAATCGAGAGTCAAGGAAGTGCTGGGTATCGAGTAGTCTACTACGGTTCAAAGTGAGATGGGTATATGCCGACAATCAATCAGTTAGTCAGGAAGCCACGAGCCAGGTCTAAAGGCAAGAAACGTGTCTCGGATATCAGCGGCTCGCCTCAGAAGCGAGGTGTGTGCTTGATCGTCCGGACGCAGACGCCCAAGAAGCCCAACTCCGCTCTGCGAAAGGTCGCGCGTGTCCGGCTCACCAACGGCAAGGAGGTGACCGCGTACATTCCCGGCATCGACCACAATTTGCAGGAGCACAGTACCGTGCTCATTCGCGGCGGGCGCGTGAGAGACTTGCCTGGCGTGCGCTACCACATCGTTCGTGGCGTCCTGGATTGTGCCGGCGTTGCCAACCGGAAACGAGGCAGGAGCAAGTACGGCGCCAAGAGAGCCAAATAGTCGCTCGACGCATGCAAAGAGAGCCGCGAGAGTTTTGAGGCGATAGAGAGTCTTATGGCCAAGAAGTTCACAGCTTCCACGGACCAGTTGGGTCCGGACCCGAAATTCAATAGCAAGCTGGTTTCCAAGTTCATCAACTGCATGATGTGGGCCGGCAAGAAGAATACCGCCCAGAGCACGTTCTATGATGCGATGGAGATCGTCGCGAGCAAGATCAAGGATGTGCCCCCACTGGAGATCTTTGAGACGGCGATCAACAACGTCAAGCCGATGCTCGAGGTCCGAAGCAAGCGCGTCGGCGGTGCGAGCTACCAGGTACCGATGCAGGTCGGCCCCAAGCGCCAGCAGTCCCTGGCGTTTCGTTGGATTCTCCTATCGGCCAGAGGCAAGAAGGGTAAGCCCATGTCGGAGCGGCTGGCCGGCGAGCTCCTCGACGCCTACAACAAACAGGGCGGGGCCATGACGACGCGGGAGAACGTGCATCGTATGGCCGAGGCGAACAAGGCGTTCGCCCACTTTGCGTGGTAGCAGTCTGAGATTACACTGCCACGGCGACCTCAAAGGGGCCCGTGGCAGTTTTTTTATGCATGGACTGAATCGGACGAGAAGGAGCAAAGGGGAGCCAGTCGAGGCACTAAGGAGGTTGGCAGGGGCAGTGATGCTTGGAAAATGGTGGATTTAGAGAACATACGTAACATTGGTATTATGGCGCACATTGACGCAGGCAAAACCACGGTCAGTGAGCGCATCCTTTATTATACGGGTAGGACGTACAAGATGGGGGAGGTCCACGAAGGCACCGCGGTGATGGACTATCTGGAGGAGGAGCAACGGCGCGGTATTACGATCACCTCGGCCGCAACCAAGTGCCCGTGGAAGGGCTTTGAGATCAACCTCATCGATACTCCTGGCCACATCGATTTCACAGCCGAAGTGGAGAGGTCGTTGAGGGTCCTGGACGGTGCGATAGCCGTTTTCGATGCCAGTGAAGGAGTCCAGGCCCAAAGCGAAACCGTCTGGCGACAAGGTCAGAAATACGGCCTGCCATGCCTGTGTTTCATCAACAAGATGGACAAGACCGGGGCTGACTTCGAGATGAGTGTCCAGAGTATCCACGACAAGTTGCTGGCCAGCCCCGTCTGCGTGGAAATTCCTATCGGCGCGGAGGATTCCTTCGCCGGGATCATCGATGTGATCACCATGAGAGCGGTCTTCTATGAGACCGAGACCATGGGAGCCAAGTTCCATGAGGCGGACATCCCCAGTGAACTGATGGAGAAAGCGCAGAATTATCGGGCCAAGATGATCGAACTGGTGGCCGAATATGACGACGAGCTGATGGACGCGTTCATCCATGATCGGACACCCAGCGAGCAGTCGATCCGCAGGGCCATTCGCAGGGGCACACTGGAGAACCGGGTCAACCCGTTGTTCGTGGGCTCGGCGCTGAAGTACGTTGGCATACAGCGGCTCCTGGATGGAGTCGTGGGGTATTTCCCGTCTCCGCTGGACAAGCCGGCCCTGGTCGCCCACAAGGTCGATGATAAGAGCAAGGAGATCAGCGTGACCTGCGATCCAGGTGCGAGCCTGGTTGCACTGGCATTCAAGATCATAGGGGACGCGCACGGCGACCTGTATTTTCTCCGTATCTATCAAGGGACGTTGAAGACGGGCAGCCGGGTTCTGAACTCCAGTCGCGACAAGCGTGAGAACATCATGCGCGTCTTCGAGATGCACGCCAACGAGCGAAAGATTCTGGAATCTGCCCGGGCGGGTGAGATTGTGGCGGTGATCGGTCCCAGGTCTACACTGACGGGCGATACTCTCTGCGATCCGAAGAAGCCCATGGTGTTGCCCAGCATCACATTTCCACAGACGGTCATTACGATGTCTATAGAGCCGCGGACGGCGGCGGAGAGGACCAAACTGACGGACGCGCTGGAGGCCTTGCGGCGGGAAGACCCGACCTTCGGCTATAGGACCGATAAAGAGACTGGACAGACGATTATCAGCGGCATGGGGGAGCTGCACCTGGAGATCTTGCAGCACAAGCTGGTTAGAGAGAAGAAGGTCGATGTTCGGGTGGGCAAGCCACGAGTCGCCTACAAGGAGACCATCACCCAGATCGCTCGGGCGGAAGGCAGATTCGTCCACCAGAGCGGCGGGCGCGGCCAGTACGGCCATGCGATTCTGGAAGTCGGGCCGCTCGTCGCGCCGGACGGTCATTGGGAATCCAGGATCGACTTCGTGGATGAGGCTCCCCCTGCTGAAGTTCCGCACGAGTATGTAGGCGCTGTGGAGAGGGGCGTACGGGAGGCTACCGGCAACGGCGTGCTGGCGGGCTACCCGGTGATCGGGGTGAGGGCGAGGCTTGTCGGCGGGTCGCACCATTCCGTAGATTCGTCGGAATTGGCCTACGAGCAAGCCGGCGCGTTTGCCTTCGAAAAGGCTTTGAAGCAGGCCGGGCCAGTTCTTCTGGAGCCGGTGATGCGGGTCCAGGCCGTAGTACCCGACTCCGCTTTTGGCGCCGTCCAAGCCGATTTGCTGTCCCGACGTGGGCTGATTACCGATTGTCGCGTTCACGGAAATATGCGAGTGGTGGACGCGAAGGTGCCGCTGGTCGAGCTTTTCGGCTATTCAAGCGATATTCGGAGCCTCACGGCGGGCCGGGGGACCTTCACGATGGAGCCTCTGGCCTATGAAAGAGTGCCCGATCAGGTGGCTAAGGATGTCATCCTCTAAGGAAAACAACAAATCTCAGAATTTTTCTTAGATTTTTGCGTACGAGCTTGTTGACAGGAAATCGTCGCCATATTAAATTCAGGGTTTCTCGGCTGTAGCGAGCATGGCCATGGACGGCTGTGCGATACGTAGTTACGCTGTGGCATATCTGTGATTGCCATCACGGATGGCTCAAACAACGGGCGTTCTGTTGAATGTAAGGGTTTGGCAAAGCTGCTGAAAGCTTTGCGAGTCTCACGTGGACTTGGTGAACCCTGTGCACTAAGGAAGGCTGTTCAAGCAGTTGGCACCGCCGCAGGTTCCGGCGGGAACGCCGGGTTGATAACAGAAGCCCTTCCTGCCCTTGTTCAAATGAGTGGTTTCAGCGAGGCCAGAGACTATCTGTCTCGCAGGGAGCCGCCAGTGGTGTACGAGTCGTGTGATTTTGTTGGAGCTTGTGCCCGGGTACGGTCAGTAAGGTAGTGCCGGAGCACTTCAAGGGGTAGTCCAAAGGGGCGTTATGGCTGCCGAAAGCGAAAGAATACGGATCAGGATGGAGGCGTACGACCATCGGAGCCTCGATGCCTCCGCCAAGGAGATCGTAGAGCATGCTCGCCGCACGAATGCGCGGGTAAGCGGCCCGGTGCCGTTGCCGACGCGAATTGAGCGGTACACGGTTTTGCGGAGTCCTCATATCGATAAGAAGTCACGCGAGCAGTTCGAGTTGCGTACGCACAAGCGGCTTATCGACATCCACGAGGCAAACGCCAGGACAGCCGAGGTGCTGAACCGCCTGGTGGTCCCCGCGGGTGTCTTCGTGAAGATTAAAGCGTAGTAGCTAAGGGCATCCGGTTATGGCGATGTTGCTTGGGAAGAAAGTGGGAATGACGCGGGTCTATGACGAGGCGGGGCGTCTGGTACCGGTGACGGTCATTCAAGCCGGCCCGTGCACGGTCACCCAGGTCAAGACCGGCAAGATGGACGGCTACAGTGCCATCCAGATGGGTTTTGAGGATTCGAAGTCCTCCCGGTGCACGCAGCCACAAGTCGGCCATGCCCGGAAGGCCAATACGCATCCGAAGAGATTCGTGAGGGAATGGCGTTTGCCCGACGCCTCCGGGCCCAAGTACAACCTGGGCGATTCGATCACCGTGGGGGTTTTCGCGGAGACGAAGCTGGTGGACGTGTTGGGCACGAGCAAGGGCAAGGGTTTCGCGGGACCGATGAAGCGCCACGGCTTCAAAGGCTTCCCGGCGTCGCACGGCACCGAGCGAAAGCACCGTGCTCCCGGCTCGATCTGTGCCTATGCCCAGAACTCCGGCATGGGGGGCGCCCTGAAGAAGGGCAAGAAGATGGGCGGGCAGATGGGCAACTGCCGGGTCACGAGCAAGAACCACGTTCTGGTGGCCGTCGATCAGGAAAACAATCTTCTGGTGGTCAAGGGGACCGTTCCGGGCCCGGCTGGCGGGTACTGTGTGGTGAAAACAGCCGGGAGTCTTGGTACGCCGAGTGGAACCTGACATGATTGAGTTGACTGTATACAATACGAGCGGGCAGCAGGTGGACACGATTCGCGTTGATGAGTCGGTCCTGGGTGGCTGCATCCGGTACGCCCTGCTCAAGCAGGCGATTGTGATGTACCACGCCAACAAACGGGTCGGGACGGTCAAGACGAGGAGCAGGGGCGTCGTTGCGGGCTCGACGAAGAAGATCTACCGGCAGAAGGGGACAGGCTATGCCCGGGCGGGCACTCGCAGGACCGGCAAGCGCGTCGGTGGCGGTATGATCTTCGCCAAGACGCCGCGGGACTTCAGCCAGCGCATGCCCCGCAAGCAGAAACGCCTGGCCCGGGATTCTGCGGTCCTTGCCAAGCTGCGCGGCAACAAGGTCACCGTCGTGGACAGCCTGGCTTTCGAGAAACCGCGGACGAAAGACTTCACGGGCGTGCTGAAGAACCTGAAGATCGACCGAAGCTGCGTGGTTGCCGTCAGCAGCTACGACGAGAATATCCGCAAGTCGGCACGTAACGTCCAAAAGGTTGCGGTGCTGCCCGTGGCAGATCTGAATGCGGCGGATATCCTCAACCATCAGCAGATGCTCTTCACGAAGGACGCGCTGATGCTGTTCATGGACCGGACCTCCGGGGACACGGACCAGGAGAAGGCAACGGCGTAGAGCGCCAGCAGGGCAGATTGTCAATCGACGTTTTGAACCGAGCTTTCGATGGATGACTTCAACGTAATCATTCGGCCGCTGATCACCGAGCAAGGCATGCACTTTGCCAACGTCAAAGGTGCATACTCGTTCCAGGTGAACAAGAAGGCGAACAAGGCGGAAATCAAGAGGGCCGTGGAGAAGATCTACGGTGTCAAAGTGGAGAAAGTGCGCACGGCAAACCATAAGGGCAAGCGCCGTCGCAAGGGCAGGACCTATGGCATGACCTCGAGCTGGAAGAAGGCCGTAGTGTATCTGGAGCCGGAGTTTCACATCGATCTGTTCTAATGGAGCGGATCCGCAGAAAGAGATAGCCGTATGGGTATTCGACTTTACAAACCGACGAGTCCGGGACGGCGGGCGGGCTCCGTGAACGACTACGCGGAACTGACGACTGACACCCCCGAGAAGAGCCTCTGTATAAGGCTCGGCAAATCCGGCGGCAGAAACCACAGTGGAAAGACCACGTCGCGGTTTCGCGGCGGCGGATCTCGGAAGATCTATCGCATCATTGACTTCAAGCGGAACAAAGACGGGGTCCCCGCGAAGGTGGCGACCGTCGAGTACGATCCGAACAGGAGTTCGTACATCTCCCTGCTCGAATACAGTGACGGCGAGAAGCGGTACATCCTGACGCCGATGGGCATCACGGTTGGCGACGTGCTCGAAAGCGGCGTCACGTGCGAGCCCAAGCCCGGCAACTGCATGCCCCTGGCGTCGATCCCCACCAGCCTGGAAGTGCACAATGTCGAGCTGACGGCCGGCCAGGGGGGCAAGCTCGTTCGCGGCGCCGGCAGCTCCGCACGGATCATGGCCAAGGAGGGCGACTGGGTGACTCTGGTGATGCCCAGCGGTGAGATGCGCACGGTGCGCAAGGAATGCCGCGCCACGATCGGCCGGCTGAGCAATCCCGATCACCAGAACATCAGCATCGGCAAGGCCGGACGAAAGCGCCATTATGGCTGGAGGCCGCACGTGCGAGGCAAGGCCCAGAACCCCGTCGACCACCCCCTGGGTGGCGGCGAAGGGCGATCCAACGGGGGGCGCCATCCTTGCTCTCCGACCGGCGTGCTCGCCAAGGGTGGGAAGACCAGGAACCCTCGCAAGGTGAGCAATGCCAGGATCATCCGGCGGCGAAGAAACAAGCGACAAGGCCAGTTAGTGCTCTAATACGGCACCGGAATATCGGAGAATCGCAAGACGCTTCAGTGAAGCTGTGGATTTGAGAAGAGACAGGAAATGGGAAGATCTCTCAAGAAAGGACCGTTCGTCGACCAGAAGCTCCTTACCAAGGTGAATCGGCAAGTGAGCACTGGCACACGCGACCCCATCAAGACGTGGTCGCGCAGATGCACGATCGTTCCGGAGTTCGTCGGCTTTACCTTCATGGTCCATAACGGCAAGATGTTTCACAAAGTCTTCGTGACCGAGGATATGGTGGGACACAAGCTTGGTGAGTTTTCGCTGACGCGGACGTTCCGGGGACATTCGAGTAAGAAGCTCAAGGTGTAAGGCCTGTACTCGAGTTGGCGGCCACGTCCGCTGAAGACGGGATATCAGATATGCTTAGCCCTGTGAAACTGAAGAGTGTATCCAAACGACAAGGGGTGACGACGGAGCAGTTGGCGCGCGGACTGGTCCGGGGCGGCCTGGACATGAAAGAGGCGACCGGGGCCGTGAAGAATTGGCAGCGGGGCCTGATGAGGCCGTTGCCGCATGGCGAGGATGTGCGTCGGCTCGCCGAGGCGTTGTCCGTCGAGGCCAATGAGATCGCCGCCTGGCATTCCTCCTACAGGTATGCTCCCCAGTCGGCCCGCAAGGTGCGGCTGGTCACGCAGTTGATCCAGGGCTGCCAGGTGCAGAAGGCGCTGGACCTTCTGAAGTTCACGCGCAAACGCGCCGCCACTATGGTGGACCAGACGTTGAAGGCCGCGGTTGCGAACGCTGATGAACAGCAGGCGGATGTGGAAAGGCTCTACGTCCTTGAGGCGCGCGTCGATGAAGCGGGCATCCGGGTCGGCACCAAGCGATGGATCCCAAAGGACCGCGGTCGTGCTCATCCGATCCGCAAGAGGGCGTGCCATATACACATAACAGTGACGCAAAAGTAAGAGGAACAACGAGGGTTGCACTGAGATATCTGGACTATGGGTCAGAAAACATCGCCAATAGGCTTTCGAACGGGAATCACGTTGGGTTGGCAGAGCACATGGTTTGCCCCCAAGGCGAACTACGGCGACTTCCTGGTCGAGGACCAGAAGATTCGCAAGTACATCGACCGCCGATTCAACCGCCAGATGCCCAAGGGGGCTGTGGCGAAGGTGGAGATCATCCGGACGCGCAATGAAGTGAACGTGACGATGCACAGTGGTCGGCCCGGCGTGGTGATCGGCCCGCGAGGCGGCGAGGTGGATAAGGTCCGCGAGGAGCTGGAGGCTCTGACCGGTCGCAAGGTGACCGTGAACGTCATTGAGATCAAAGAACCGGACCTCAATGCCTCCTTGGTGGCCGAGGGCATCGCGGAGCAGCTTGGCAAACGGGCCTCGTTCCGACGCACGATGAAGCAGTTCTGTGAAGCGGCGATGAACGCCGGAGCCAAAGGCGTGAAGGTCATTTGCAGCGGACGTCTGGCGGGAGCGGAAATGGCCCGGCAGGAGACCCAGAAGATGGGTAGCATCCCGCTGCATACGCTTGATGCCGACGTCGATTATGCGACGGCGACCGCCCGTACGACGTACGGCGCGATCGGAATCAAGGTGTGGATTTACCGGGGCAAGTTCGGCGAGGAGATCGAGCGAACGGAGCGAAGGCAACGGCGCCGCCCGAGCCGGGGCCGACCGTATGGCCCGGGCGCGGAAGAGGGGACCGGCATGCCGGAACAGGCGCCCAGCGCGTCGGCAGGACCACGGCCGGAGGTTGGTAGTGGTCCGACGGCAGAGCCGTCGACCGGTTCCGGCGGACAGGTGTGAAGTGCCCGAGCAAGTGGCAGTTTCGAGGTAGAGGTTTGAACCCATGGCGATGATGCCAAAAAGAGTCAAATACCGCAAGGCGCAACGGGGCCGCATGAAAGGCAATGCGCAGCGAGCCAACTACGTTGCGTTTGGCGAATACGGCTTACAGGCGCTGGAGATGAGCTGGGTGACGGCCAAGAACATCGAGGCCGGTCGTGTGGCGGCGACCCACTACCTCCATCGCGAGGGAAAGGTCTACATCCGGATCTTCCCCCACCAGCCGGTGTCTTCGAAACCGCTGGAGACTCGTATGGGAAAGGGCAAGGGCGAGCCGGAGTTCTGGATCGCCCGCGTCCGGCCGGGGCAGATCTGCTTCGAAGTCGGTGGCGTCAGCGAGGAAGTGGCCAAGCAGGCGCTTTCGCGAGTCGCCCACAAAATGCCCATCCGGTGCCGCTTTGTGAAGCGACGACATTCGCTGTAGGACAGGAGATAGCCGTGAAGGCCAAGCAACTGCGGGAAATGAGCCGAGATGAGCTCGGCAGCACGCTGGAGGATCTGGAAAAGCGTCTGTTCGACCTGCGTTCGCAGGCAGTGACGCAGAAGCTCGAGAACTCGAAATCGATTATCAACGTGCGTCGCGATATCGCACGGATCAAGACCATCTTGCACGAGAAGAAGTAGGTGGCCCTGGATGCAGGAGCAGCGGAAAGTTGCCTTTATGGAAACAGCAAAGACGAAGACGGTAACCGGGATTGTCACGAGCAACAGTGGCAGCAAGAGCATCCGGGTGACTATCGACTACAAGGTGCGGCATCCGAAGTACAACAAGTACGTTCGGCGCCAGACGAGACTTGGCGTTCACGACGAGCGCAACGAAGGCAAGGTCGGCGATCTGGTGGAGATCACCGAGTGCCGGCCGATGAGCAAGACGAAAAGTTGGCGCCTTGTGCGAGTGATTCAGAAGGCAGTGCAGGCTTGAGAGCCCGAGAGATTCGAAGATTATGATTCAGCCATTTACAATGTTGGACGTTGCCGACAATTCCGGCGTGAAGTCGGCAATGTGTATTCGGGTCAAGCGGGGAACCTCCTCCCGGGGCAACTTCACGCGGTCGATGGCCACGGTGGGAGACGTGATTTGGGTCGCCATCAAGAAGTCACTGCCCACGTGCCAACTGGACGACAAGAAGGTGCACAAGTGCGTGGTGATTCGCACGAAGAGCCCGGTCCGGCGGCCCGATGGAAGCTATGTGCGGTTTGACAGCAACGCCGCCGTGATGATCGACAACGAAGGCAACCCGATCGGCACCCGCATCTTCGGCGCGGTGGCTCGCGAGCTTCGCGAGAAGAACTACATGAAGATCATCTCGCTGGCAGGCGAGGTGGTGTAGCAGAGACTTGGATTGAAGAAGAGGCGGTACATGGCCTTACATGTGAAAAAAGGTGACACGGTGCAGATCATCGCCGGCGACCACAAAGGGCAGAGCGGCCGGGTCCTGCACGTCTATCCCGACAGGAATATGGTGGTCGTCCAGGGGCAGAACATCGTGAAGAAACACGTTCGTCCGTCCCGGCGGAATCCCCAGGGCGGGCGCATCAGCATCGAGCAGCCGATCCACATCAGCAAGGTGTTGCCGGTGAGCCCCAAGTCGTCGAAGGGCGCCCGCGTGCGCTACTCTCAGGGGCCGGATGGGAGCAAAAGGCGCGTCACCGTGGACGGTGCCGAAATCGGGGTCGTCAGAAAGGCGAAATGAGCGCACCGGCGGATCGTGGAATCCGGGGTGTAGAGAAACGAAGATAGAGCAGGCATATGGCGCGTCTACGGGACATATACAAGTCGAAGATAGTGCAGGAGCTCCAGAAGGAGTTTCACTACAGGAGCATCATGGCCGTCCCGAAGGTGGAGAAGGTCATGATCTCGATGGGCATCGGCCGGGCGACACAGGACAAGAAGTACATCGAGCTGGCCAGGAAGGACCTGGCCGCGATCAGCGGTCAGCAGCCCGTCGTGTGCAAGGCCAAGAAGAGCGTGTCGAACTTCAAGGTCCGCCAGGGCCAGGAGACCGGCCTGAAGGTCACGTTGCGCGGCGTGCGCATGTACGAGTTCATGGACCGGCTGATCAACCTGGCGATCCCGCGGGTCCGCGACTTTCGTGGTTTGAACCCGAACAGCTTCGACGGCCGTGGCAACTATTCGATGGGCCTGGCCGAGCAGAGCGTGTTCCCGGAGATCAACCCGGCCAAGGTCGAGTTCCAGCAGGGCATGAACATCACCTTCAGCACGACGGCGCGAACGGACGAAGAGGCCCGTCGGCTGCTGGCCTTGTTCGGGATGCCGTTCCGATCGCAGACGGCTGGGCAGGCCGCCAGTTAGACCATAGCAGGCAGCGGTAATGTGGAGCGCATGAATGTCGACGAAGGCATTAGAGAACAAAGTCAAGAGGAAACAGAGGTATCGCGTCCGGGAGTACACGCGGTGTGAGTTGTGCGGACGGTCGCATGCGGTCTACCGTAAGTTCAAGGTTTGTCGCATCTGTTTCCGAATGTTGGCCAACGAGGGCAAGATCCCGGGAGTCAAGAAAGCCAGTTGGTGAAACGGTCCGAATTCCCAACGTGCAGGATGTAAGTCATGAGTTTGAGCGACCCGATAGCAGATATGTTGACCCGCATCCGCAATGCAGTGCGGTCCAACAAACGACAGGTGAACGTCAGGGCGTCGAGGATATGCGAGGGCATCGCGGCGGCGCTCCAGCGGGAGGGCTACATCGAGAACTTCGATCGAATCGACGATGGCACGAAGCAGGGCATCCTGCGGATCACGCTCAAGTACGACCCGGAAGGGCGGCCCGCCATCAGCGAGATCAAGAGGACCAGCAGACCCGGCTGCCGGATGTATGCCTCCACTGACAGCCTGCCGAAGGTCATGGGCGGCATGGGCGTCGCGATTGTATCGACAAGCAAAGGCGTGATCAGTGATCGGAACTGCCGCGAGAGCAAGGTCGGCGGCGAAGTGCTTTGCACGGTAAGCTAAATGAGTCGAATTGGCAAAAAACCCGTTGAGATTCCGCAGGGCGTGAAAGTCGAGCAGCAGGGCCGGACGCTGAAGATCTCCGGTCCCCAAGGGTCGATGGACCTCCAGTGCCACGAGAAGATCACCGTGAAGGTGGATGCCGCGCAGCACAAGGTCGAGGTCATCAACCCGCGACCGGAGGATCGTCAGAGCCGAGAGCTTCACGGCACGACCCGTGCCCTGATCGCCAACATCGTGGCCGGCGTCAGTAAGGGCTACGAGAAGAAGATGGAGATCTACGGCACCGGCTACAGCGCGAAGGAACAGAGCGGCAAGCTCGTGCTACAGGTCGGCTATGCTCACACTGTGGAACTGCCGATCCCGAAGGGGATAAAAGTGACCATCGATGTGCCCGCGACGCGAGGCAATGACGTCCCGGCCAAGCTGACCATCCGTGGGGTTGACAAGGCTTGCCTGGGTCAGTTCGCCTCGGATGTTAGAAGGGTCAGACCGCCTGAGCCGTACAAGGGCAAGGGTATCCGGTACGCGGATGAGCAGGTCCGGCACAAGGTCGGCAAGGCGTTTGCTTCAGGTGCGGCGTAATAGAGAAATCGGATTCTATGAAGACGGAAAAACACAAGGCAGCAGCGTTGCGACGCAGACGTCACGTGCGAAAGAGGGTTTCTGGGACGCCGGAGAGGCCCCGTCTGTCCGTGTTTCGCTCGAACAAGCACATCTACGCACAGTTGATCGACGACACGGCTGGGGTCACGCTGGTTGCCGCCAGCACGAAGGGCAAAGCTTTGAGGGACCAGTTGCCCAACGGTGCCAAGAAGAGGCAGGAGGCGGAGGCCGTGGGCGAGGCCCTGGCCAAGGGAGCGCTGGATGTTGGCATCAAATGCGTCTGCTTTGATCGGAATCGTTACAAGTATCATGGCCGAGTGAAGTCTCTTGCCGACGCGGCACGAAAAGCCGGGTTGGCATTCTAGGACAGAAAGGCAGAGACTGGGAGACGAAATTGGCGACTGAACCCGTTAGAACACCGGAATTCGAAGAAAAGCCGTTGGAAGATACGGTGGTCAAGATCTATCGTTGCGCCAAGGTGGTCAAGGGCGGCCGTCGATTCAGCTTCGCGGCGTTGGTGGTCGCCGGCGACCGGGCGGGTAATGTCGGCGTTGGCTACGGCAAAGCCAACGAAGTGCCGCAAGCCGTGGAGAAGGGCGTCAAGGACGCCAAGAAGTCCCTGCACCCGATCCCGCTGGTGGGGCGCACGCTGCCGCACCCGGTGATCGGCAGGTACAGGGCCACGAAGATCATGCTGGTGCCGGCGGCGCCGGGCACGGGTGTGATCGCCGGCTCCAGCGCCAGAGCGGTGCTGGAGTTTGCGGGGGTCGGCGACGTCCTGACCAAGGTCTACGGCAGCACCTCCGCCAAGAACGTCGTCAAGGCAACTCTTGACGGTCTGCTGAAATTGCGGAGCAAGCAGACCATCGAGTCGTTGCGAGGCGTTGCAGTTGCGTAGCGACAAGCATGGCTAATTGGGTGAGTTCGATGTTAAGTCATGAGATTACTTCTGTCGTCGGTAGACACAAGGCACGCAAGCGCGTCGGACGTGGCCGCGGTAGTGGCCAGGGAGGGTCCGCCGGGCGAGGAACCAAAGGCAGTCTGAGCCGAGCCGGGGCCAAGAAATTCTCGCTCTACGAAGGTGGCGCGACGCCCATCTTCAGGCACCTGCCGAAACGCGGATTCAACAACAAGGAATTCGCAACACGGTTCATGGTTGTGAATGTCTCGCAACTGGAGCGGTTCGAGGACGGCGCCCAGGTCGGCGTGGAGCAGTTGTCCATTGCCGGCTTGATTCCTGGAGTCCAGACGAAGGTGAAGATCCTTGGGGATGGTGAGTTGACAAAGCGATTGCAGGTGGTCGCCCACAAATTCAGCAAGTCGGCGGAGCAGAAGATCGTCGGCTGCGGCGGGACCGCCACGAAGATCGCCAAACCGAAGAAGCCGGCCAGGAGGAGGAAGCGAGAGAAGGCCTGACGATGTCGGCTTTGAAGCCGATGGGACACTATAATCTGCGGAGAACGCATACGTGATAGGTACAATTGTCAATATCTTCAGGATTCAGGATCTGCGGAACAAGATCCTGTTTACCATGGCTCTGTTAATGATCTACCGCATTGGGTTCCACATCCCCAACCCGTGCTTCAATCAGGAGCAGATCGCAGAGGCGGCGGCCAACCGGGACACGGAAAGCCCCCTTGGCCGGGCGGCGGCGTACCTGCAGTTGTTCACGGGCGGCAACTTGAGGCAGAGCACCCTCTTTGGCCTGGGCATCATGCCCTACATCACGGCGTCGATCATTCTGATGCTGCTGGGTGAGGTGATCCCTTCACTCAAGAAACTACGGCAGGAGGGGCAGACGGGCTATAAGAAGATACAGGAGTATACTCGTTATCTGACGGTGCTCATCTGCGTCGTCCAGTCTCTCATGTACCTGCGCATGATGGGAGGCAGCGAATACATCTATCCCGGCATGGCCACACAGGCGATCCTGATGGGCGTCGTCGGCATGACCGCCGGCACGATCTTCCTGATGTGGCTGGGCGAGCAGATCGATGAATACGGAATCGGCAACGGCATCAGCTTGATCATCATGGCCGGCATCATCGCCAGGATGCCGTGGGTGGTCGGCTCTCTGTTTGCCAATGTCGATTTCAGGGTCGGCGCGGATCCCGGTGCGATTGGACCGCCCAAACTCGTCTTTCTGGCGGTGGCCGGTGTCTCCGTGATCGCCGGGGCGATCCTGATCACGCAGGGACAGCGCCGAATCCCGATTCAGCAGGCCAAGCAGATGCGAGGTCGCCGTATGTATGGCGGTCAGAGACATTACCTGCCACTGAGAGTCAATCACGGCGGCGTCATGCCGATCATCTTCGCGTCCAGCTTCATGATGTTCCCTCCGATCATCATGCAGCAAGTGGCAAGGCTGTTCCCGGAGAGTGGCGTGCTTCGAACGATAACCGCGGCGCTGAGCACAAGCTCGTTCACGTACAATGTGCTGTATATGCTGCTGATCTTCCTGTTTGCCTATTTCTGGGTCACGGTTCAGTTCCAGCCTCGCGATATGGCCAAGAACCTGCGCGACTCGGGCAGCTTCATCCCGGGGCTTCGCCCGGGCCGCAGGACGGCCGAGTACCTCGAGACGGTGATGATGCGCATCACCTATTACGGTGCCGCGTTCCTGGCTGCCATCGCTGTGATCCCCAGCGTGGCCGCGTATGCGCTGGGTATCCCCTGGACGATCACGAACTTCCTCGGCGGCACGGGCCTGCTGATCGTGGTGAGTGTCTCGCTCGATCTGGTCCAGAAGATCGAGGCGAACCTCCTGATGCGGAGCTACGATGGCTTCACGCCGGGCGGCGGCAGGATTAAAGGGGCGTATGCATGAGAATCGTCGTGTTAGGTGCGCCCGGCGCGGGCAAAGGAACGCATTGCAAGCGGATCGCCGACAAGCATCGGCTTGTGCATTTGTCGAGCGGCGACATTCTCCGGCGCGAGCGAGCGCAAGGCACCGAACTGGGTAAGAAGGCGCAAAGCTATATGGACGGGGGCACGCTGGTGCCCGACGATCTCATCGTCCAGATGATGAGCAACGCGATCGCCAACGCCGGGCCGGCAGGCTTCGTGTTGGATGGGTTTCCTCGGACTGTGAATCAGGCCAAGGCGCTGGATGAGTCCTTGGCGGGCAGCCGAAGTGGCATCGACATTGTGATAAACCTCGAGGTCGATGACGGCGTAGTACTGGACAGAATCACGGGACGGAGAAGCTGTCCAAAGTGCGGGGCCGTGTACCACGTCAGGAACATGCCGCCGAAACAAGACGGGGTTTGTGACCTGGACGGCACGAAGCTCGTGCAGCGCCCGGATGACACTGAAGGGGTGGTCAAGAACCGGCTCGCGACGTACTATCAGCAGACAGAGCCCGTCGTCCAGTACTACAAGAGCCAGAGAACCGTCTACGATATCGACGCTAATCTCGACGCCGATAGCGCAGCGGCCGTTATCTTTGGCAAGCTGGACACGCTTGCCGGAAAAGCCAGGCGCAGGTCGTGACAGCGGATGCGCCGAACGAGGTGATGAAGTCGTGAAATGGCTATAACGCTACGCAGTCGCAGAGAGATTGAGTTGATGCGTCGGGCGGGAGCGGTAGTAGCCGATGTTCTTTCAAAATTGCAGAAGATCGCAGCCCCGGGTGTGACGACCGAGGACCTGGACGAAATGGCGCTGCGGATGACGGAAGAGGCCGGCGCTGAGGCCCTTTTCCAGGGGGTTCGGAGCCCGCAGGCGAAAATCCCCTTTCCCGGAGCCATCTGTGCATCCGTGAACGAGCAGGTCGTGCACGGGATTCCGTCCCGCGAAACGGTGCTGCAGGCGGGAGATATCCTGAGCGTCGATTTCGGGGTCCGGCTGGATGGCTATTGCGGCGATGCAGCGGTGACTGTGCCGATCGGCGAGGTCTCAGCGGACCGACGAAAGCTCATGGAAGTCACCCGGGAGGTGCTGGGTATCGCTATTGCGAGAATGCGACCCGGGATTCGGTGGAGTCAGATCGCCGCGGTTATGCAGCGGCATGCTGAGTCCGCGGGTTTCTCGGTGGTGCGGGATTTCGTCGGGCACGGCATCGGCACGAAGATGCACGAGGACCCCAAGGTCCCGAATTTTGTCAGCGATGAGCTACTGGCGGAGGACATCGTGCTGACGGACGGGATGGTGCTTGCCGTGGAGCCGATGATCAACGGGGGAACCAGCGTCGTTCGGACGCTGGCCAACGGATGGACGGTAGTGACCCGAGACGGCAAAAGCTCGGCTCACTTCGAGCATACGATCGCCGTGGTCAGGGGTGGCTGCGAGGTTCTGACGGTGAAGTGAGGCGGCCTGTGAGGCAGGCCGCAGGACAGTCGGACGGTCATGGATGCCGCCGGCTGCCCGGTGGTTTTGCTCAGGTATGGATGTTCATGACGAAGAAGGATGCAATAAGACTACAGGCGAAGGTGATCGAAGCTCTGCCGAATGCCATGTTCAAGGTTGAGCTCGAGAACGGCCACAGAGTCCTGGCCCACGTGTCCGGGAAGATGAGGATGAACTTCATCCGCATCCTGCCGGGCGATGTGGTGACGGTGGAAATGTCGCCATACGACCTGAACAGGGGGCGGATCGTGCTGCGACACTGAGGCCGGTGCCGGCGGACCGGACGGGCCTGTAGAACAGGGAATTGCTTATGAAAGTACGAAGCTCAGTCAAGCGGATTTGTGAGAACTGCAAGATCATTCGCCGCAAAGGCGTGGTCCGCGTGATCTGTTCGAACCCGCGGCACAAGCAGCGCCAGGGGTAGGGAACGGGATGCGGTCGCAATGCAAGCAGTGGCAATGATGGCGAAAAGGAAAGGAATATGCCGCGTATAGTTGGTGTTGATATTCCCGACAACAAGGCGATCTGGATCTCCTTGACCTACGTGCCGGGGATCGGCAAGTGGACGGCAGGGCAGATCCTCAAGGAAGCCCGGATCGAAACGATGACCAAGGCGAACAAGCTCAGCGAAGATGAGTTGAGCCGGATCACACAGATCATCGATCGCAACTACGTCGTTGGAGGTCAGCTCCGCCGACAGATCGCGCAGAACATCGCGCGGCTCCGCGACATCGGGTGCTATCGAGGGATACGGCATCGAAAGGGCCTGCCCGTTCGTGGGCAGCACACGCAGAGCAACGCCCGCACCCGCAAGGGGCCGCGAAAAACCGTGGCCGGAAAGAAGGGTGTGAAGGAGCAGCGATAAGATGGCCAAGAGTGGAAAACGGAAGATCAGGAAGAACGTCGTTCGAGCGATTGTGCACATCAAGGCGACGTTCAACAACACGTTGATCACGATCACCGATGTGGATGGCGACGCGATCTGTTCGGGTTCGGCAGGCAGCGTGGGCTTCAAGGGCTCGCGCAAGAGCACGCCGTTCGCCGCCCAGCAGGCGGCGCAGAACTGCGCCAATGCCGCCATGCGCAACGGAGTCCGCGAGGTGGAAATCAAGGTGAAAGGCCCCGGCGCGGGCCGCGAATCGGCGATTTCCGCCATGCAGCAGGCGGGTCTGCGGATCACCTCCATCGAAGACGTGACTCCGCTTCCGCACAACGGCTGCAGGCCGCCAAAGCGTAGAAGAGTATAACCGGGTACCGCAGGCCCTGAGGAGATCAGTTCGTATGGGACGTTATGTCGGTCCATCCTGTAGACAATGCCGGCGCGAGGGAATGAAGCTGTTCCTGAAAGGAACGAAGTGCGAAACCGCCAAGTGTCAGATCGAGCGGAGACAGAGGAGTCTGGCGCCCGGCATGCACGGGTGGCGAAAGGCGCGGCTGGGCGAATACGGCGTGCGCCTGCGCGAAAAGCAGAAGATCAAGAGGTACTATGGCGTCTATGAACGGCAGTTCATGCGGTTCTTCCACCTGGCCGAGCGGATCAAGGGCAACACGGGAGAGAACCTGCTGCAGTTGCTGGAACGGCGTCTGGACAACGTGGTCTACAAGCTGAACTTCGCTCCCTCGCGCAAGGCGGCCCGGGTGTTCATCGCCCACGGGCATATCTACGTGAACGGCCGCAAGGTGGATGTCAGCGATCGGATCCTGAAGACAGGCGATAAGATCACCCTGAAGAACTCCGAAAAGAGCCTCAAACGCGTAAAGCAGCAACTGGAGAGCAACCCGAACTTCGCGACGCAGGCATGGCTGCAGTTGGATCGCGACAAGCCGGCGGCGACGATCGTCGCCCTGCCGACGCGGGAGGATGTGCAGATCCCCGTCGAGGAGCAGTTGGTGGTGGAGTTCTGTTCGAGGTAGGCTCGGAGAACCAGAATGCGGAATAGCGACATGGAAACAACAGGCCGGAGGGAGAACTGCATTTTGTTGTGTATAAGGACGAGAGTTTAGATCGGAGGCCGATATGCGAGTTACATGGCGTGGCTTGGAGTTGCCGACTCGTGTTGAGAGAGACGCCAGCGTCTCCACGGATAAGTATGGCCGGTTCTTCATTGAGCCGTTCGAGCGCGGTTTCGGGACGACAGTCGGGAACAGTCTCAGGCGCGTCCTGCTTTCCTCTCTGGAAGGCAGTGCAGTGACATCCATCAAGATCAAGGGCGTGGACCATGAGTTTACCTCCATTGCCGGCGTGATGGAGGACACGACGGACGTTGTGCTGAACGTCAAGAGCCTGGTCGTGCGGTTGCAGGGAGACGGGCCGAAGATCATGAAGGTGGCCGCGCAGAAGGCAGGCGTGATCACGGCGGCGGACATTGTCGCCGACCCGGCCATCGAAGTGATCAACAAGAACGTGGTGCTGGCCGCGCTGACGGAGAACGTCAGTTTCGAGATGGAAATGATCGTGGAGAACGGCCGGGGATATGTGCCGGTCTCCGAACGGATTGTGGATGCCGACCGGTTCGAGCAAGAGATCGGACGAATCCACCTGGACGCCGTGTACTCGCCGGTCACACGCGTGCGCTACACGACGGAGAACACCCGCGTCGGCCAGCGCACCAACTACGACAAGCTGATCCTGGAGATCTGGACCAACGGGACAATTTCGCCGGAGATGGCGCTGGTCGAGGCCGCCAAGATCCTGCGAAAGCACATCAACCCGTTTGTGCAATACTTCGAGCTCGGCGAGGAGACCGTGGCCGGGGCGGTGCCGCAGGAGGAGCCTGAGAAGAGGGTCGATGAGGAGCTCGAAGCGAAGCTCAATACCCCCATCCAGGAATTGGAGCTGTCGGTCAGAGCGAGCAACTGCCTGGAGTCGGTGAAGGTCGAGACGGTGCGTCAGCTCGTGCAGATGACCGAGGCGGACCTGCTGAAGATTCGAAGCTTCGGCAAGACCTCCCTCCGCGAGATCAAACGCAAGCTGGCGGACATCGGCCTGGCGCTGGGACTGAAAGACGTCGGTGGTCAGTAACGTGGAAGTTTCGGGAATCTCGGACATAGTAGGGATTTCGGCATATGCGTCATAGATCAGCAGGACGAGAATTAAGCAGGACGAGTGCGCATCGCCTGGCCTTGCGTCGGAACCTGGCCCAGTCGCTCATCGAGCATGAGACCATCTCGACGACGATCCAGAAGGCGAAGGAGATCAAGCCGTTCGTCGAGAAGTTGATCACCCTGGCCAAGAAAGGATCGCTTCCGTACCGGCGGCGGGCCATCTCCATGCTGGGGGATCGCGCCATCGTCGCCTTCGAGGACGGCGAGCCTGTCGAGAAGGGGACGGTGGTCGGCAGACTATTCAGCGAGCTCGGCCCTCGGTACCTGGACCGGCCCGGCGGCTATACGCGGATCATCCGCTTGTCCCTCAGGCGTCTCGGCGACAACGGGCAGGTGGTCTTGCTCCAGCTCTTGGGCAGAGATGAGCCCTTGAAGAAAGAGAAACGGGCGCCGGGCAAGAGGCGCTCCCGTAAACGTGCGGGTCAGGCCGCGGCCGCGGGCAAGCCGGCAGAAACTGTCGGGACACCAGCCGAGACTCCGGCGCCGGCGACGGAAACCGCTCCTGAGCCTGCAGAAAGCGCTCCGGTCGAGCCGCAGGCCAGCCAGACGGAACAGCCCGAGCAGAAGGCTGGAGACGGCGCAGAATAGTCGGACACGATAGCGGGTGAAGGCCATGGAAGGTTGTGTGTTTTGCAGGATGGTGAGAGGTGAGATTCCTGTCGCCGAGATCTACGAGGACGAGGCCGTCTTCGCTTTCCTCGACATCGGCCCCATCAGCGACGGCCACACGCTCGTCATTCCCAAGCAACATTGCACGCGAATCCACGAATGTGCCCCGGACGTCGTGGCTGGCGTGGCCTCACGTCTGGGCAAGATCGCAGGGGCGGTGGCAAAAGCAGTGGAAGCCGACGGCTACAACGTGCTAAGCAACAATGGTTCAGCCGCCGGGCAGGTTGTCGATCATCTGCATTTCCACATCATCCCGCGAAAGACTGGCGACAGAGTCTTCACGGAGTGGCCCTCGTATCGCTACAAGCCTGGTCAAATTGAACAGCTCGCCGCGAATATACGCGAGCATCTGAAATAATGGATCAGCCCCTTGACGGGTGCGCAGTTCCTTGATAAGGTGAAATAGTGATTTTGCGCAGGGTGGCTTGGTGGGCGATTTGCACCGAACCAAGCGTCGCCTTGTAGTGTATAATGAAATCTGTTTACTGCGGGGTAGAGCAGTCTGGTAGCTCGTCGGGCCCATAACCCGGAGGTCGGAGGTTCAAATCCTCCCCCCGCCATTGAGCTAACTGAGGCAGTCGCAACGACTTACGTGCGACTGCCTTTTTTCATTTTGTCGCGAGCGTAACTGAAACGTGACTGTCTATGCCTGTCAATCGCCGACGAGACCACCTTATGACGGCTGAATTCACGGGAAGCCGGTCGAATCTCATCGGTGTTGCGGCTATGATGTGGGCGCTTCTCGCTACGGGTCGCCGTCTGTAGGAGAGACGGTGGTGATAATGAAAACAGAACCTGCGGGAATGGTCGTGTTGATGCTGCCAGCAGAGCTGGGCCACCCGGCAGGAGCAGTTCCGTCGGCTCCTAACGCCCCATTGGAGGGCCTGCTTGATGGGTCGGATGAGCAAGTTCGCGCTTCGCGATTCCGTTGGTGGTCGGATCCGACTGGGTCCGCAACGTGACGCCGTTGCGGCTAAGCCCCATTGTCGTCGAGGGCATCGGCTGGACGGTAGAAGGGGAACGTATGGAGAAGACGCGAAGCGTGCTTGGTGCGTTGACTGAGTCATTGTGCACCAGTATCCGGTCCCTCGCCTGCGTGATGATCGTGGTGCTGGCCGTGACCTCTTCCGACGGTGGCACGTCGTCGGCCGCGTTTGGCCAGCTTGCCCTCGAGGCCGCAGCGAATCCGTCTGATCCTGCTCTGAGCAAGAAAGAACAAGGGAAAGCACCGGATTTTGGGCCGCACGTCATGGTTCTTGATCCCACCCAGGCGGATGTGCAGCAACGCGTGGATGCTGTCTTCAGAGAGCAGGAGCGCGCGCAGTTCGGCCCGGGCAGATTCGCTCTCCTGTTCAAGCCGGGCCATTACAAGCTGAACGTCGAGGTCGGGTTCTACACCCAGGTCGCAGGCTTGGGGCGCGTCCCCAGCGACGTGACGATCGAGGGGGCCGTCCGCACGGACGCCGCCTGGATGCGCCACAACGCGACATGCAACTTCTGGCGAAGCGTCGAAAACCTCACGGTGGGGCCGCGGCGCGACGGTGGTGCGATGATCTGGGCCGTTTCTCAGGCGGCGCCGATGCGGCGGACTCACATCCAAGGCGATTTGCATCTGTCGTCGGGGGGCTGGTCGAGCGGAGGATTCCTGGCTGACTGCAAGATTGACGGACGCGTGGTTTCCGGCAGTCAGCAGCAGTACTTTTCGAGGAATTGCCAATGGAATCGCTGGTCCGGCGGCGTATGGAACATGGTCTTCGTCGGGGTCAATGATCCTCCCTCGGGCAACTGGCCCAGGTCTCCCCATACCACCGTCGAGCAGACGCCAATTGTCCGCGAGAAGCCGTTTCTGCATGTGGACGGTGACGGCAATTACTTCGTCTTCGTTCCCTCCCTCCGCACGAACAGTCGCGGCACGACCTGGGAAGACGGCATCGCAGCAGGTGAATCGATCCCGATTGATCGCTTCCACATCGCTCACGCCGATAGAGACTCCGCGGCGAGTATGAACGCCGCGCTGGCTGAGGGAAAGAACCTGCTCCTGACTCCAGGCATCTACAATCTGGAGGACAGGATTCAGGTGGATCGGGCCGGTACGGTAGTTCTCGGCCTTGGCCTGGCGACGCTGAAGCCGAACAACGGCAGCATCGGGATGAGGGTCGCCGACGTCGATGGCGTGAAGCTGGCGGGGATTCTCTTCGATGCTGGCGAGACGAATTCGCCCGTTCTTCTGGAGGTAGGGCCGCCCGGGAGTTCCAGAGATCACTCCGCCAATCCGACGTCCTGTCACGATATCTTCTGTCGCGTCGGCGGCGCCGGCGTCGGCCAAGCGACCGTCAGTGTATTCATAAACAGCAATGACGTCATTGGTGACCATTTCTGGATCTGGCGAGCGGATCACGGATCGGGAGTGGGTTGGGAGACCAACGTGACCCGAAACGGCCTTGTCGTCAAGGGCGAGAACGTGACGGCGTTCGGACTCTTCGTCGAGCACTATCACGAATACCAGACGCTCTGGCAGGGCAACGGCGGGCGCGTGTACTTCTATCAGAATGAACTCCCCTACGATCCTCCGTCACAGGAGCAATGGCAGCATGACGGCGTCAACGGTTGGGCCGCGTACAAAGTCGATGATGCCGTGACATCACATGAGGCGTGGGGTCTGGGCTCCTACTGTACGTTTCACAACAGCCGCGTGGTGAGCGCGAATCGCTCCTTCGAAGTGCCGGTGAATCCCGGCGTGAGACTGCATCATCTGGTGACGGTCTCGCTGGGCGGCAAGGGTGTGATCAGTCACGTGATAAACGATACCGGCGGGCCTTCGGATTCGCGCAACAACGTGGCGAAGGTCACCGATTTCCCCGAAGAGGGCCAGTCCCGATAGGAGCCCTGCAACGAATGAAGGGCATATGCATCTCGTGAAGCCGGCTACACATTCATCTTGAGGAGTCGGACATGTCTACAGAGAGCAAGGCCACGAAACTGCTCGTCATGGCCATGCTGTTTCTGATGGGTTCGGTGGTCGGCCGGTCTGAGGAAGGCAGAAGTGCGGCTGAAGCGCCAAGACCGCAACGTCCTACTACGCCCCGCAGCAGACAGGCGAACCTTGACCTGATCGATCTGTCGAAGTACTACACCGCTTCCCTGGATGACGACTGGCTGGTCAAGCCCGGTGCCAACCTCGCCTCGTTGCCCAAGGGCGTTCAGGGCTTCGCCCACGTGGCCTTCGACGTGAGAGGACTCATCCAACTGGCGGGCAAGAAGGCGCTCGCGGAGACGGGAATCGATTTTCCCCAGGTGGTCAAAGGCATCGGAATCCGCTACAAGGCCGGAAGGCTGCACTTCCTGCAAGGTGCGGCTCGGAGTGCCGACGAAGACACGAAGATTGGAGAGTATGTCCTGCATTACGCCAATAACCGGACTCGGAGCATGCCCATCGTATATCAGCGCAATGCCAAGGACTGGTGGGTCGGTCCGAATGACAAGCTGCCGACAGAGGCGGGGGAGGCGTGGCGAGGGTCGAATCCGAGCACGCGCCACCGCGGCTATCACACCCACTTGCTCAAGTACACCTGGGAGAATCTCCTGCCGCGAGAGGAGATAAGCACGATCGACTTCGCTTCGAACCTCACTGAAGCTTGGCCGTTTCTGGTGGCTAAGGCGCCTCCAAGAACAAGCGACATCACTTGCTTCTGCGGCAGATCATAACGAGTATACTACCCAGGGGCTTTCGGGTGAAGCTGCCCTGTGTGTTCGTCAAGCGGCCATCGGGCTACTTCTGCAGTGGCAGAATCCGCAACAATCGCTCTGCGGAAGGACCGGCACGCGAGACATGGGTGGCGGCATGCAAGTGGTCTGACCATGTTCAGCGTGGTCTCGTTGACGCTGGACAGGCACAGGCAGTCGCAATAGTGACTTCCGTGCGACTGACTCTTGGTGTTTCCGGGGCGATCTGCGGGTCGGGGCCTCATCGGCCCGGTCATCCCTGTACTTCATTGCCTGTCGCAGCCGCCTCTGGCATCAGCTTCTTGCGGACGTACGCCAGCCAGTCGTCTTTGGGGGTGTCGTAGGGACGGAATTTCTCCAGCCCGCCTTGTTCCTCGCTGTAGAGAAGTGCCCGGTGTAGTCCCAGTTGATTCGCAACGGGCGAGTCGATCAGATTGCTCGAATCGGCCGCACTCATCTGAAAGAGCACACGGCCGTCGAATTCGTGTACGGTCTGACGATCCAGGGTCCGCTCCAGCGTGCTGAGCGTATCCGCCCACGCGAGGACGTGAATGCCAACGCTGGGGCCTTCGCGCAGCAGTTCCGAGAATTGAACGTCCGGCCGAGGCTCGGCGGTGCTGTCGAACGACAACCCCAGAACATCCTCGCTGCGGCGCAAGACACGATATCTCTGCAATCCGTAGACCATCAGGATGATGGCCGGGGCGTCATGCTGATTGTCCTGCATGCGTCTTTGGGTCTCCCGTGCAAGTTCCGCCAGCACCGCCTGAACGTCGGGCCAGGCGACGAACCGGCACGTGTGCGGTAGGGCCGAGGCCACGCGTGCCAGCGTGCCCGCGTGCGGCGAGTCAGACGCACTACCGTCGAGGATCACGAACTGAGCTGATCGGTGGGGGAGTTGCGACGCCAACGCGACCAGGGCGGCGGACAACAGATTCACGGCCACGTCATCTCTCTGCCCGACAAGCAACAGGTTCGCGCCGCCTTGCCGGCGCAGCGTCACTGCGGTGGGGTCCTTCATTGTCACCGGCGCTCCCAGCCAAATCCGCGGCGTCGCGATCTCGGCAACCTGTGCCCCTCGCTCCAGGCATTGGGCCAGCAGGCGGTTCTCGGTGATATCGGCCGGGGCACTGCCTTCGAATACCACCATGGGTGCGTAGGCCGTCTGTCGGGTGCGTGCGAGCTCGGTGACGTGGGTGAGGCACGAGTCCCGGCAAGCATCCGACAGCCACGCCGTCTGGAAAGGACTGTTGCCCACGACGCGGCCGCCCACGTCGTTGTAGATCGCCTCCCCCGGTCTTGACAGCAGCCGGGCGGCGACGTTCTCGTCATCGAGAATGAGCTGGGAATCCGCCTCCGAGCACTGCAAGGCGACGCGTATGGCCATTTGTCCAATGGTGCTGCGAGCCAGGCCAAATACGCCGCCCAGCGTCTGCGACCCCAGGACTACATGGATGCCGAAGGCTCGTCCCTGGCGAACGAGCTGTTCCAGGAGCACAGCGGCGTCCTGGGCCAGCTTGTCGTCTTCCGCAAAGAAGATCTGAAACTCGTCCACGATGAGCACGGTGCGCGGCATGGTCTTTCCCGTGGATTGACGATAGGCGCCGATATCCTGCACCCCGGCGTTGCGGAACAGCTCGCCCCGATGAGTCATTTCGGCGTCCAGGCGCCGCAGAATGCTGAGCCCGAATTCCCGGTCGCTCTCGATGGCAATCGCACGGGCATGGGGCAGATGATGTGTGACGTAGGTCTTGAATTCCACTCCCTGTTTGAAATCAACCAGATACAACTCCACCTGGTCGGGCGCGTACCAGAGGGCGAGATTGGTGACCATGACGTGCAGGAGCGTGGACTTACCGGAGCCGGTCTTGCCGGCGATCAGCATGTGCTGAGCCACCCCTCGGCCCAGTCGCAGATGTTGCAGACGCGTTGCGCCTGTGCGTCCCAGCGGAATGCAGATCTCTGTCCGGCTGTCGAGCGACCATCTCTGGTGCTGCGCCGGGGCGACCGCTTCGAACGGGACCTCGACCCGGGCCGCGCGAGCGCCGGCCTTGCCGACGATGTGCATGATCCTCGTCAGCGTGGCTTCGTCCGGAGGTTGGTCCAGGGTGAGTGGAAACTGCTGGAGGATCGGGTCCTGCCAGACATAACCGCCGTTCTCATACAGCAGATGAATGCTGTTGGCGCTCACATCCTCGATATCGACGCCGGCCGGCAGTTCGTGACGCGTGTCATAGGCGATCAGCGTATGGACGCCGCACCGCGGACCGCTGTGAACGATGCTGCTCAGACGCCGGGCGGCCTCCTCGTTGAAATTGGTGGGGAAGTCGGCGATCACCAGGAACCGGTACGGCTCCGCCAGGTCGCCGGCCTGCTCGTTGTATTGCTCGATCGTTTCGAATTCGTTGCGGAGGTACTTCTGGATCACGGTCTCCATGTGTTGCGTGAGGTCTTCCAGTTGTTGCTGGATCTGGGTGGCTTCTGTCCAGATACGGCCGCCGACCAGGGCTTCCAGGTAGTCCCCCGCGTGCATGAATCCGGCAAAACTCTCGCCCAGGCCCACGGGATCGACGATGGTGAAGCGGACGCGACCCGGCGGAAGAGCGGTGAAGAGCCGCATCATCACCGCTCGCAGAGTCTCAAGCGACTGCTGTCGCCCTTCGCGTGGCGATTCTAACAGCACCGAACACCGCTGGGGGAATTCCAGCAGGGCTGGAAGGATTACGGGTACAGTCGACTCCTGGGGCGGGCCGAGCCGAGCCCGCACCGTGTCGGCCAGCGACGCCAAGTCCAGTGTGAGTGTGCCGAACCGGACCGCAGAAGGAGAGATCTGGGGAGGGGTCCAGGACTCCACCAGCAGGTGGTCCCAGCCCGCGACCGCTTTCGTGCTGAGATCAGCCGTGTCCTGAAGCATGGCCCGAATGCAGGCGAGGCTCTTGTCCCATCGTTCCTCCAATCTCTGGCGGGAGGTCCGATACTCATTCTCGCATTCAGCCATGGCTTGGTCGTGTCTTGCCTGCGCCTGCGCCAGTTCCTGTTGGTATCGCTGCTCCAGCGCCGAGCGGCGCTCCCGGTACTCTCGTTCGGCTTCTTCCTCCGCGTTATCTCGTTGTTGCCTGAGACGATCCGCAGCCTCCCGCTGACGCTGATCGATGTCTTGGAGGGCTGCGCTGCGCTGTTTCACAATCCGGGTCCTGGCGGCCTCGAGGGTCTCGCGGGTCTTCCGCAACTCCGCCTCGGTTTGCTCCACGGACGTTCGCAACTGCCCCTCGAGATCCCGCAACGTCAGTTCATGCTGCTGGTCAAGGACGTGCCGCGCCGCCGTCAGAGCTTCCTGAAACGCTGTGAACTCCTGCCGGACCTGGCGTCGTGCCCGCCGCCACAGGGCACGCCCTCCTAACCCGACCAGAGCGACTACCAGGCCCATCGTGATCGGACCTGTCACCACAAGGGGCGGCATGCCGGGCACCTTCAGGACGTACAGGAGCGTCAGCAACGTCGCGGCTATGCCGAAACATCCGCCAGCGAACGCCAGCGGGTAAGCGCCCACAAAAAGCCGCGCGGCAAACAGCCGTCCCAGTGCCGTCAGGTGTTGCTCGGCCAGGGCCTGCTGGAAGCGGTAGATCTCAGCGGGAGATTGGCCTGCATCCGCATCGGGTTCGGCCCTCTCTCTGGGCGGAGGAACGGACTGCCGGTAGAGCCGCAGGAGCGCATCCGCCTGCATGCCGAGGGCGTCGAGATACTGGCGTGCAGCTTGGAGCGCCGTCTGTGCTGCTGTACGTCCTTGCCGGGCCTTGGTGGCTCCTCCCTCGGCCACAAATTCCGCGACCAGCACCTGATCCTGGTACTCCTTCTGAGCCTTGCTTCTCAGGTCTGTCGTCTTCTGGTTGATTCGGTCGTGCTCGTGTTGGGCGTCTACCTTGATAGTGCTGAGCTGTTTCTCGTAGTCGGCTCGGGCCGCCTCGCGCCGAGCGTCATACTGGCGTTGAATCTCCTGGCTCTCCGCTTGCAGCGCGGCGTCCATCTTGCTCTTGGCTTCAGCGAGCCTTTTCTTCGCCTGCCGCAGGGCCGCCTGATAGTCGGATTCGATCTGGGATTCCAGGGGCTGCAAGACGGCCGACGAAAGTCGAAGCACTTCGCCCATCGCTTGACGCTGGAGACTTGTGTGGTCGTTGTTCTGCAACGGCTCCGGTCCCGTAAGATAGGCTTGCAGATGAGCGTTCATGGATTAGGTCCCATGCTGTCGGCACAATCCTGTTGCGCACTCTCTAATATTGTCTCCATGCGTTCCATGGCCAACGCCGCCGCGCGGATGCTCGCCTGCAGCGGCGCCATGTACTTCTTGTCAAACTGCCGGCAGTTGTCGTCCCGCCACTCCTCCTGGGCCTGCTGCCACTCCGCCATCAGTTTCTTGGCAGCCTGGACAAACTTGGCACGGCTTTCGATGGTACTCACTTGACTTCTTTCTATCAGGATGCAGTATCTTCTTGCGCCGGCGTTGTCCCGGGCGGTGCCTCGAGATTCTCGGCCGGGCCTGGCGGTGCCGGGGCGGGCTCCTCGGGCGCGGCCGGCGCTTCCCCGGGTTGCACGAGATCGACCTCAGGTGGCTCCGTGGCGCTCCTGGGCATCTCAGGGGGCGCCAGAGCCAGGTATGCCTCGAGCGAATCGATCATCTTGTCCAATCGGGCTCGTGCATTCGGAATATCCACGTCAACTGCATTGAGGAGTCTCTGCGTTCCCGCACGGTAGTCCGACAATTCTCTCTCGATCTGCAGGCTCCAGGCCCTGACCCGCTGGAGCTTGCGCTCGGCCTCCCGCAGCCGCGCCTCCGCGATTCGCAAGGCCTTCTTCTCGTCCACGCACGAGCTGGGAGTGCCCGCCAGCGTCCGTTCAAACACCTGACGCTGGTGAAGTGCGAGCTTCGCGCGCGTATGTTGTTCCGCGCGTGCCTGGACCTGCGTTCTCCAAAAGCGGTACTGATCCTCGCGCAGCCATTGGCGTGTGCGATGAATCGCCGTGCTCGTCTCCTCCAGAGCCAGGGACGCAATCTTCGCGAAGGTGCCCAGCGATGCCCTGAGCTGCTTGAGCACCGGAATGGAACTGACTCTGGCCTCCTGGCCCATCTTCGATTCCTACCGTTGCTGTAGATAGTTCTCAATGTGACCGGCTTTTTTTGCCAGGAACGTCACGTGCTGGGTGGATGCGTCGAGAAAACGGCGCAGGGTCTTCACGGTCACGTCGAACTCCTGGGCGAACTTTCTCTGTTCCTGGTCCGCCCAGGTTCTCTCCAATTCCTTCAGACGGCCCTGCAAGCTGACCAGCAGGGTCTCCAGATCGGAGTTGAAACGAGTCAGATCGCGGGCAAAGCGCCGCAACTCCGCAGGGTCCACATTCGCCTTGGCCATAGTCACCTCTGCATCGCGAAACCACCCGCACCCAATCATGGGCAGGAACAGGAGCCGAGAACCTGCACGATCTGCTCTTCGCTCCTGACTATGCCTGTATTATAACAAATTCGCTGATCTATTGCCACTTCCTGTTGGCGCTGTGCAGGGATGCACGGACTCATCCGGGCATAACGCAAGCGATGGAAGTCTCGATCGTGCCGGCCCCGCGGTCGTTGACCGGAATCCGGGTCCGGTAAGGATGCGTGTGTCCTTCTCCGGCTGGGTCTACTTGGGGTGCTTCGTTATCGACCGGCCGTGGCGCGTTTCAAGGCCCGCGTTGACACCCGTCATGGTCTGGACCAGGAGCCGAGCGTATTGAACCCCAACCGCGAAGGCGAGTGACGACAGCTTCGGCCCAGGCGTCCTGCGAGCCGTACTTGTCCTGCACCGCGCGCTCGTAAGGTGAGTATCCGAGGGCGGGTGCATTGTCCGCGCGGAAGCTCACATTGTTGACGCCCTTGGAGAGAAAGGCGTTGCCTTGAGGCGTCACCAGCCACCAGACTCCATCCCGCTCGGTGACGTAGAAGAAGCCCGTGGACTGGAACGTCAGGTGTTTCCAGCCGCCATAGGGGTCCCGGTCAGTCGTGTTGGAGGACCCTTGCACGGATAAGGCAGGAGTTGCCAACAGACCCGAGACGAAGCACATAAATCCGAGAAGTTCAACCGTTCGACAGCTTGCTTCTGCCACATTGTGCAGCATGGTTCGACCTCCTGATCCAACCCTAATGCCTACATATCCTACTGCCGTCGCGACGCAGATGCAACCCGGTCGGACTCGCCATTGCTTTGCGTCGTGTCTGAACCCTGGTAGAATTGAGCCGACATTGTGATAACGGCGGGGTGGGCTATGCCCGCCGCCTTATCCATTGAAGGGGACTTCACATGAGGCTGACGTTGTGTGCGTTGGTTGTGGCGACGGTCGAGGCCTTGAAGGCCGCCGGTATCCCGGCGGTCTGGTTCGAAGCCCCCGGTACGTCGCATGAGTGGCAGACATGGCGCAGATGCCTGTATGACTTCGCGCCGCGACTGTTCCAGGAGTGATTCGCACGCAGAACGACAGCATTAAGGAGTGTGACGCAATGAAAACGTCAATGTACTATTTGACCACCGCAAGATGTGTAGGCCTTCTTTGCTTCTGCGGGTTTGCGTGCACCTCGTGCGCACGTATAACGGAGGCTCAATCGGGCGCCACTTCCTGGCAGGTCGGCGTGCCTATCGTCACCTACTGGTGCGGCCCGTCACTGGCTGACGCCGTCGCGCAGCAAATGGCCGAGGGCGGCTTCAATCTCGTCTGGTGTGGCAATGAGCAGGAGCTTGACGTGGCGCACCGTCACGGCTTGCGCGGCCAGCTCAGCGACAGTCTCCTTTCGCCTGCATCACTTGAAGACGCCAGGCGCCGTGAGCTATTGGATGCTCTCATTGCGCGTGTCAACAAACACCCGGCACTCTACGCTTACTATCTCATCGACGAGCCCAATACATCGCAGTTTCCCTCGCTCGGGAAGCTGGTCGCGTACCTGCGCCAGCGCGATCCGCTGCACCTGGCCTATATCAACCTGTTTCCAACCTATGCCACCAACGAACAGCTTGCCACAAAGGGGGATGTGGTGACGGCCTACCGGGAGTACCTGGATCGCTATGTGGGACAGGTGAACCCCTCACTCATCAGCTACGATCACTATCAGTTCCGGCTCAAGGGCGATGGCGATCAGTACTTCCTGAATCTCGCGATGATCCGGCGTGCGGCCCAGGAGGCAGGCGTGCCCTTCCTCAACATCGTACAGGCTTGCACCTGGGCGCCGGATGTCATGCGCGTGCCGGATGTGGACGAGCTTCGATATCTGGTTTACTCCACGCTGGCCTACGGCGCACAGGGCATCAGCTACTACGTATACGCCTGCGCGAACCACCACGGCAGTCTCGTCAGCCTGGACGGGACCCCCGGACCTCTCTACCATGCGCTCACTTCGTACAATCGAGAGTTCGCCGCCATCGCGAAGGAGCTCCAGCCGCTGCGTTCGCTGGGCGTGTATCATACCTCGATGCGCGAGCCCGGCTGCGAGCCACTGCCGGTGGATGCGTCCTTCCATCTCGATTCCTCGCGATCGCCCGCGTCGTCGAGGGGCTTCCTGCTTGGCTTCTTCGGGGCCGCGGAAGAGCCGACTCACGCGGTCGTGGTGAACCTGGATTACACCACCGAGGCGAGGACACCGCTCGTCGGGCCGGGTGAGCTCGTGCTCTTCGACGCCGCAGCCGCCCGATGGACCTCTGTGAAAAAGGCGACCACCGAACTGGTCCTACCGCCCGGCGGAGGCAAGCTGGTGCGAATCGCTCGATGAATGTGTGGGACATCGTATGGAACGGTTGGCCCGGAAACGGACGGGGTTTGGAGATGTCGGTCGTAGTATCTCCGGCCACACAGTCCGGGAGCTGCTGTTCTTCACCCTCTTTTACCTGTACGTGTGGCTGGTGATTGAGCCGCACTTGATCTTTCATGGATCCGACCGCATCACCAATTTCCCCTCGTTCTATACAACCTGGCGATTCTTCGCGTCCCACCTGAGCTGGCCGGGAGGGCTCATCGAGTATTTGTCGGCCTTTCTGTCACAACTGTTTTTTCTCTCCTGGCTTGGCGCGATCGTAATCACAATGCAGGCATGGACCTTCAGACTGTTGGTAGCATACCTGCTGAGAACGATGGATCTCACGAGGCTGCAAATTGTCGCATACGTGCCGGCTCTGTTGTTGCTGGTGACCTACGGTCAGTACACCTATTTCTTCCCCACGACGGTGGCCGTGCTATGTGGCCTCGCGTTGGCATCAGTCTATGTCCATCTGGCCGCCAAGAGAGCGCCGGCTGTGGCTGCGGCGACCTTCATAGGTCTATCCTTGGCATGTTATTACGCGGCCGGTGCGGCCGTGCTGCCCTTCGCGCTGGTATGTGTGATTCCGGAGCTCCTGTCATCGGGCCGGCGCCGGCTCGCTGTGCTCTACGTACTGGTCGCAGGGGGATTGCCTTATGTATTCGGAGTCAAGATCCTTGGCGTCAGCATCATTGATGCCTATACCGACCTGCTGCCCATCTCCTGGAAGCTACTGTACTTCGCGGTGCGTCGGCGGGGTGTGGAGATCGTTTATGTCCTCTACCTGCTGGTGCCGGGCATCATGGCTCTCGGAGGGATCACGTCCACTCTGTGGGCAGCGAATCGAGGGACTGGCCTGGTGAAACAGGATCGCAGACCGGTCTTCCGCTGGCTGGCACGCACCCTCGCGCTGGTCGCCATCGGTGGGGCAGTGGCCTACGGGAGCTTCGATAAGGCTCAGAAGACCCACTTTGCCGTGGATTACTACGCCTACCACAAGATGTGGTCCGAGGTCCTGATCGAGGGCCGCACGGGCAGTGACGACCCCTCTGTCATGCACGCAGTGAATAGGGCACTGTATCATACGGGACAGCTCGGCAATCGCATGTTTGTCTGGCCGCAAAACCCGACGTACCTGTTCCTGGAAGGCGCCGAGTATCAGTGGGCATACTGGCAAAGGTTCGGCGTCCACCTGGAGATCGGGTTCGTCAATTCCGCCGAGAATGCCCTGATGGAATGCCTGGCAGGCATGGGCGACCGGCCCATGATCCTACAGCAACTGGCAACGATCAACATGGTCAAAGGCAACCTTGATACGGCGCGAGTGTATCTTCACGTGCTGAGCACGACCCTGTTCCATGGCAACTGGGCGAGGCACTACCTGGACCTCCTGGTGCGTGACCCGGACCTGGCGACGGATCGCGACATACAGAACTTGCGGGCAATCGCCATGGACGAGGATTATCCCTCACTTCATTTGTCCGATGAAAGCATGCTGTCTTGTCTCTTGAAGAAGAACGGCGGGAATCGGATGGCGTTCGAGTATTTGATGGCGTCGCACCTGTTGAACAGACAGTTGACTCGCTTCGTCAAACGCGTCGAGGAGCTCCATGACATGGGGTATGAGACGCTGCCAAGACACTACGAAGAGGCCATCCTGGTGTACTCCGCCGCGGCGCGGACGACCGTTCAGTTGAGCGGCTACGCGCCGCGGGACGAGGTGCGTCAGCAAATAGAGCGTTTTCTCGGGATCCTCCGGAGCTATGGCGGGAACAAGCAGGCGGCCTTCGCCGATCTGGCGGAATCCTATGGCGACACCTACGCATTCTACAATGCGTACGGTCCTCGGGAGATGACAAGATGATGAGCTTGCACGCCGCACGTCACATCGCCCGTTCTGGAACCGTCGCTACCACGGTGCTGTGTCTCAGTAGCGTGTTGGTGGCGGTGGGCGCGTGTCTGTCTGCGTTTCTGTACGGATTTGGCCGTCCGGAAAGGCCGACCGAGCCATGTGTGGTGGTGAATCGGGAACCGAAGATGCAGCCTGACTGGAGCGGGGTTGTACTGCCACCGAATATCGCGCCGTTGAGTTTTGTTGTGGGAGAGCCTGGCGCCCGCTACTTCGCGTGCGTGCGTGCTGGCACCGGCGAGCCCATCGAAGTCTTTAGCAAGACGGGAGAGGTCCGCATTCCGCAACGGCCGTGGCGGCGCCTGCTGAACAACAATCGCGGCGGCGCGCTGCACTTGGACATCTTCGTCAAGTCTCGACCAGCGTCGCAAACGGAAGGGGGACCGGGACAGTGGCAACGCTTTGCCCGGGTCACCAGCACGATCGCGGAGGAGGACATCGATCGCTTCATCGTCTACCGGAGAATCTGGCCGGGCCATTCGCTTTGGAGGCGCATGGGCATTTACCAGCGAGACTTGCAGTCATACGAGGAACAGGTCATTCTGGACAATGACTCTTTCAAACAGGGATGCGTCAACTGCCATACGTTCTGCGACAATCGCGCAGACAGGATGCTTCTCGGGGTTCGCAGTCCAACCTACGGGAGTTCCGCCATTCTTGTGCAAAACAAGGATGTCCGCAAGATCGGCACGAAATTTGGATACAGCTCGTGGCATCCCGGTGGGACGCTGGTCGTGTTCTCCGTCAACCGCGTTCGACAACTCTTTCACTCGGCAGCGAACGAGGTGCGGGACGTTGTGGACTTCGATTCTCTGATCGCGTACTACCGGGTTGATGAGAAGGCTGCGAGAACCGCGTCTCCGCTGGCTCGGAAAGACTGGCTGGAAACCTACCCGACGTGGTCGCCGGATGGGCGATATCTGTATTTTTGCTGTGCGCCGGTCACCTGGAAGGATCGCAACACGATTCCCGAACGGTTCGACCAGATCCGGTACAGCCTGGTGCGCGTCGCCTATGACGTGGAGAGCGACCGGTGGGGGGATCTCGAGACCGTGCTTTCGGCCGAACAGACGGGCAAATCGATACTGCTTCCGAGAATAAGCCCGGACGGCCGATGGCTGCTCTTTGCCATGTGTGACTACGGCTGCTTTCCCGTGTATCGCCAGAGCAGCGACTTGTACCTGATGGACCTGGAAGCGGCCCGGCGAAGCGGCCAGTACAGCTATCGACGTCTGAGCATAAACAGCGACGCCAGCGAGTCATGGCACAGTTGGTCCAGCAACGGGCGATGGATCGCCTTCAGCAGCAAGCGGCTCAGCCACGTTTTCACGCGCACGTACCTCGCCTATGTCGATCGTGACGGCACCGTGCACAGACCTTTCTTGCTGCCTCAGAAGGACCCGTGTTTCTATGACTCTTGTCTGTGGACGTTCAGCGTGCCGGAACTGGTCGCTGAGCGCATCCCTGTTGCGGCGGAGGCCGTTGGAGAAGCCGTTCGCGGTGTCCAACAGACATCCGTTGAAATGCCCGTGACCATGGCCATGCCCGGCGCGGGGGCGAGTCCCATTGAAGACGAATCGTGGCACCAATCGTCGTCACGATGATGGAGGGCGGCCTGCTTTTCCCCCGCTCTTCGTGCCTGTCTTCTGGAACCTCACCAGGCAAATGGAGAAGAGAGCGCAATACCGCCGCCGATAGCGCTATCTGCCATCCATAGCATTCTCGGCCTGCGGTAGAGCAGACGCGACGGGCATGCCTTGCCAGTCGGTCAGGAGATGGGCGAGGCATCCTCCGCCACAGGCGCGGGTGGCGAGGCTCCGACAGGGGGAGGAGTCCGCGCGTCCACAGAAGGCTTTCATGGGCGCCAGGCGATTGGCGAGTGTGGCGAGCTGCTCGAAAGGCCGGCGGTCGGAGATGTGGATGCGTCGGGGGCCGGTTAAGCGCGAGCAGTGCCGTACCTCACCGTCCGGCTCCACATGGAACTGGGGCGCACACCACGCAATCGGCCAGCTCACTTTCAACGCCACAAGCTGGCCGAGCTGCCGACGTGAGAACAGACAAAGTGGCAGACCACAGGCGAAACTCGTTTTCACGCCCACGTCCGTGAGCGCAGAGGCGATCTCGATCACTTTGGCTGCCCACACAGGGTGGTCAGCCGGCGTGATCCATTGCGGCCCGCTATCCCAGCGGCTCCGCCCCACCCCAATGGTCACCGTCTCCAGATCCTGCAAGGTGCTTACCCGTTGCAGGAGCGCATCGGTGGCCACGTCTGGCGAGGGCAGCGCCGCGAGCAGTGTGTCTGGAGCGAGGGCGTGAGGCATTTCCTCCGCGGTCGTACGGGCGGGTTGGAGACCCGTCCCTGCGCTACGGACTGTCCGCCATCCGCAATCGATCGCTGTGTCATTGGCAAGGGGGCCGTCGTGGACGTACACACTGACGCTAAAACCATTCTCCTGAAGCCTTGCTGTCATCTGCTCCAGGTGCGGCTGCGCCTTCGGCGAGTCAACGTGCAGGGTCGCCTCCCTCTGGCGCAGAAACGCAGAATCTTCTGTTGCGCAAGATACCGAACCTTGCATCTCTACAAGAGCGGCCATCACCTGCTCGAAGGTCTCCATTTGCATGATCCGGCCCGGTGATCCGGCAACGGTCGTGGCCACGACGAGATTAACCATGTCCGTCGCCTCCTCTCGACAGGGACAAAGTGCGCGATAGACACCCGCCTCGACAGGTCCCGGTACGCCGGTTCCGGCAGGAGTAGCATGATGGGGTATTGCCCCGGGCTTGCTCGGAGGCCCAGCGGCGCTCGAAGTGTTCCTGCACCTGGCGCAACGAGTTGAAATCGGTGAGCCGGACGGGCGGCTCGTTGGAAAAGGGAAAACACCGCCAGACGGCCAAATCGGGCCCGATGTCAAGAATCGGCTTGCAGTCAAACAGGAACCGTGTGCCGCATTCCGCCAGTATGCCTCGTTGCTCGGGCGAGAACATGCACAGCCGGAACCCGCAGTCGAAACCGAGGGTGATGCCGTCGCGGGCAAGCGCCTCGGCCATGGCGACGAGCGTGTGACATGCCTCATCCATCTGTGCCTCGGCCAGATAGGCATTGGGGGTCCCGTGGATTGGCTGCGCCAGACCGATTCGGATCACGGAGCTCAGCTTCCACGTCACGATCGCCTCTCGCAGGTGCTCCCAGGAGAACGGCGTCGTGAAGATGTTGAAGGACAGGCTGAGCCGGCTTCCGAGACACCGGCAGTTGGCCTCGATCTGGGTCCATTCCTGCGGCGCATACGTGTTCGGATGATTCAGGTTGAGGATGACCGTGAACAGGCCGCGTGAGGCAGGGGGCAGGGATTGACGCAACTGAGGCGTTGTGCCGTTGGTGAAGACCTTGATGTCGTATCCCCGCTCGGCGAGCGAGCGCACGATGTCCGCATAGCGAGTATGCAGCGTCGGCTCGCCCCCGAGAAGCGAAACCAGACCCCGGCTCGGACTCAGGTACCGCAGAACTGTCTCCAACTCCTCTTGGGACATCTCCCACTGGCCGGAGGCGGTGCCGAGCTCTACCTTTGCTTTGGCAAAACAGTAGGGACAATTGCGATTGCAGTAGTTGGTCAGCAGGATGTTCGGCATTCCCAGGGCTCCGCGGAGGTGGAAGTCTCATGCTGGCTCTGCCGCCGTGGTTTCCTCGATCAGATTCTCCGACTTCCACTCTTCGATCAGACGCGTGCAGTCCTGCCCGACCACCGACTTCTCCGGGCTCCCGTCGCACTCGTCGTGCAGCTTCTCGACGGCTTCGTCAAACGACATCTTGTGCTCCACGAGACTGCGCCACAGCGCAGCCCCGGTCTGATTCACGGTGTAGTAATGCCCGGTCGTCGTGTTGAGCAGGACCAGCATGTCCTCCTTGCTTCGCCACACGACATCCTTCTTTGCCATCCACATCTTCGATCTCCTTCTGTTAGGGACTGAGAAAAGCGTTCATGCCTGTTCGCGGGCCTTCTCCGTGTGCTTCCAGGTGCGATACAACTCGCCCAGCGACCGCGGCGAGACCCAGGGTGCGCACACGAGGAACTTCGCAAGGGCTCCCTCCGCGCCGTGGAACTCGAGCCAGCGTCGTCGCAGGACGGGCGCCAACGACGTGCGGGCCAGGATCGCGTCCCGATCCCAGTACCGGCGAACCAGGCGGTCGAAAACCGGCGTCACGCCCCAGGCCTGCGGCAGCCACGACCGGGGCATCTCCCAGCCCATGCGCTCGATTCCGCGCCAGGCCATCCATCCGATCCTCCTGGTGTTCGTGCGATGGAATGCGTCCAGGATCCTATCGGGGTCCGGTTGGCGGACTCTCCACCACGCGGCCAGGTCCCGCAGCCAGATCGCCTGGCGGCAGCGATGATGGTACGCGTGCAGCACCAACAAAACGGCTTCATCCGCCGTCGAAAGCCTCAGCAGAGGGGGCCATCGGCTGTCCGGTTCCGCACGCGCCAGAAGCTGCTGGGGAGGAAGCAGTCTCCAGAAGCGACGACGGTTGATCGCTTCCAGGTGCACCTCGATCGTCGTTGCCTCGCGTTGGAAGATGCGCTGGCGGCGCAGGTCGTGGGCCTCGTAGTCTCGCTGACACAGCTCGCGTGTGAGCACGTCCATATCCTTCCGCGGAGCCAGGACATCCACATCGCGCATTTCCCGGTCCCCCAGGCATGCGAAGGCGTCGAGCAGATAGGTGGCGCCTTTGAGAAGCACGAGGCGCAGGGAATGCTTCCGGGCGGCGTCTTCCAGGTCTTGTATGCCTGCCATTGCGGCTCGGCCGCGCTGCTCCGCCGTCGCCCGAGCCACCCAGACCTCATCCAGCACCGGCTCGGGGAGCCCGTCGAGTCCCTCCCATGCGGGGCCGAAGCTGGCCAGGACACGGTGATAGGCGGCTGCGTGCAACAGGCACGGCCAGTTCAGCCTGCGGGCATCCCAGTGGGCCGTGACACGCTGCCCCCTCCAACTGGCCTCCAGGCTGGCAAACCAGAAACGGCGCGTATACTCATCGACGCTCTTGGGCAGAGCGACATTCTCCTTCTGCGAAATCATAGCTTCTCTCTATTGTCCCGTTCAAGTCATCATCTGGGACAACATACTGGGCCAGGCACATGTATCGAAACAGGGGACATTGCTCGTACAGGGTCCGCGGTGCACCGAGCCCCTCGACCCTGTCACGCCCGATCACGACCACCTGATCTGCCTGAACCGCCAGCGCCATACGATGTGTGATGACCAGCGTGATCCGCTCGGACGCGTGTCTTCTGAGGAGCCGGACTACCGCCTGCTCGGATCGCGCATCGAGGGCCGAGGTCGGCTCGTCCAGAAGGAGGATCTCCGGCTTTCGAAACAACGCACGCAGGAGGGCCAGTCTCTGGACCTCCCCCTCTGACCAGTTGCTGCCTGTCTCTCGTACCTGGGCGTTCTCGCCGCCGGACCTGGACCGGAGCATCTCATCCAGGTATACGTCCTTGAGCGATTCCCATAATTGCCCCGTCGTGACGGGCGAATCGTCATCCAACAAGTTCTGTCGAATGGTTCCGCTGAAGAGTCTCGGTTGCTGGAGGACGACCCCGACGCGTCTGCGCCACTGAGCCAGGTCGTACGAATGGATGTCACATCCTGCGACGCGAATCTGCCCCCGGCCAGGTTGTCGAAAGCCGGCGATCATGTCGATCAGGGTGGACTTTCCTGTGCCGCTCAGCCCGACAACAGCCAGAATCTCGCCGCGGCGGACGGAAAAGTCCAAATTGCGCAGCAACGGCATCCCCTCTTCATAAGCAAACGACACCTGATGGAACGTTAGATCGGGCAAGGGCGAGGGCAGCTCGCGCGGCGCGTCGGCCTCGCCCGGCTCCGTCGGCAAGGCCAGGGTCTCCAGGTATCGTTTGGTCGCCGCCGACAGGGTCTGCATGGAGGTAATCGCCGTCGCCGCTTTCTGTAGCTCGCGTGAGAGCAGGACGATACCGGTCAGGGTCGCCACCAGCTCTCCCAGGGACAGCGCGCCCTGGATGATCCTATGCCGGCCGTACAGTGCCACCGCAAAGAAGCAGGCCCCCATGGCAACGCCGGAAAGCTGGCGGGCGGCCGTGCCGATGACCTGGGCCTTCTGGCTGAGCCGTGAGTGGCTCTCGATCCAGTTCCTTACCGCCTCTTCCTCCTTCGCCTCGGCGCACAGACACTTCACAGTCTTGATGCTCATGAATGTCTCGCTCAGTCGCCCCGTGAGGTTGCTGGCCCGCTGAAGAATCTGCTGGCTGAGTCGGAACAATCTGTGCCTGAGCAGCACGGCGGGAAGCACGCCCACCAGAAGGCCCAACAGGATGATTGTCCCCATGGCGGGGGATTGCCAGAAGATCGCTATCGAGTACATGATGATGGCCAGGGGGACATACGTGAGGGTCCGGGGTGCGGTCAGCAGGCCGCCCTGGATGGCCCGAGTGTCGTTCTCGCACCTCGCGATCCATTCGCCGACGGGCTGCTTCTCCAGAATGGGCAGAGGCACGTGAAGCAGATGCGAGAAGATCTTCTGGCGAAGCGCCTGGAAGACGCGCAGACCGTACCTGACGCCGATAATGTCAGCGGCGAAGGCAACCATCTGGTGGGTCAGCAGCAACCCGCAGGCGGAGGCGATCACTATCAAGGACCGTGTGTCGGTCAATTCCTCCTTGAGTTCCACCAGGTTTCGTATGACGAACAGGAGGCCAGCCATGATGGCCGTGCCAACGCTGCGCAAGACGATAATCACCAGGGTGAGTTGCCAGGAGCACTCGCCGATTCGCCACACGGCCAGAAAGTCCGCCAGACCTGGCAGCCGAGGGCCGCTGCCGTCGCGGTTTGCTTGCGGTATCTCGATGCCGACTTCTCTCACGGTGTTGACTCCGTCGCACTTGCGCGATCGTCTCTTCTGAGGGGATCTTCGCAACCGATGACCATGTGATGCACCTCAAAGAGACAGCCGTCCAAAGCCGTATGGTAGTGGCTGCGTGACGCTGCCGCAACCAAAAAGAGCCGACCTGAGCCGTTCCTGTGAACTGCGGAACATGTCTCGGTCACAAAGGTTGCCGTGGAAGAGACAAAAACCTCCAACGGGGACGGAGAAAACGCTTGACAATTCCTAGGACGACACCAAAATGGTCCGCGTTGGACGGTTGGCCTCGTCAGGAAGAGGTGCCCTCGGCAAATGATGGCCTACCGCGCGTTCGAGCGCAACCTGGCGGCCAAGGCGCATGGTCTGGTAAGGAGAACCATATGAATGCAGCCGACAAGAACGTGGAGAACAAATCGACCAGAATGGCATACCAATCGCCGGCCATGAAGAAACACGAGCCGGTCAAAATCATGCAGGGGTCGTCTGAAGCTGATTGCCTCTGGTCTCTCTACTACGCGTCTCTCTACTATTCCTATTGACAACGAGAGTCCTCTACAACCACAGCGCTGGTCGCCGTCGCGGGCAGAGAACCTGACCGAAGCGAGCCCCAATGAGAGCGGTTGACGCCGCCAGCACAGGGACACCATTGCCAGTGTGTCCGCGTTGGCGAGGGATCCCCTGTGACCAGGGGGTCGCTCTTGTGCAACGTGCGCTGCTTTGCCAGGTACACGTGTGAGATGATCGTACGGCCGAAGCAAGCACACGTGGCTTGCAGCGGCGAGTTCCGGTGATCTCGCGCGATCGAAGAAGAGGAGAACAAGAGCGAGGCGGAGACAGTTGGATCGCAAGAGCGACATGAAGAGGAGCCAGCGGGAATACCCTGATGCCAGGACACTGTTCATCGACTTGACCCAATGGGAGCTCGCGGTTCACTGTCGTGTCCCCCACGTCCTATCCTCTGTGAAGGCCCAGTTTGGAGATCGTGCTGCCTGGACGTCCTGGGTGGATCGAGTGCGTCTTGATTGCGATGTCATGTCCGACCCCCGGTCGTATGAGGAGCTGTGCGAGCGAATCTCTTTCAGCGGCCCGACTGTCAGAGCCAGCCGGAATGTGAATATCACGTATGCCTTCGAGCGCGGCCGCACATGGTTGCACGTGGCCGAGACAGCCGTCCTGGAACTCGACGACAGCACGCCAACCCGAAGCCGAGTCTATCTGAGACCGGAACTGGACGCCGATAGCCCGCCGATCACGGGTTCAAAGAGACTGGTTGCCGACCCTGAGGCGTTCCTGTATCCTCTCCTGGCAGAGTGGATTCGCAACTTCAGCGCGTGCCTCATGCATTGCGGCGCCGTGGCTATGGGCGACCGGGCCGTGGTTCTATCGGGACCGCCCGGCAGCGGCAAGTCTACTCACGTTCTGCGTTTGCTGCTTCATGGTGTGCAATTCCTGGCCGATGACCTGGCCATCATCCACCGGGGTGAGGGGGGGCTGGAGATGATCGCTTTTCGCGAGGTCGCCAACGTGGGGCGCCGGACCATCGAGCACTTTCCGGAGTTGCGGGGTGTGGCCGGGGCGCCTTTGCGTGGCGACGGGAAATATTGCGTGGATGTGCCTGCGTACTTCGGCCAGCACGCTTGCAGGCGAGCCGCGCCGGGAGCGATCGTTCGCTTGCATCCTGATACTGAGCAGTGGATGGAGCGTTGCCCGCGAGAAGATCATCTTGACGGCATCCATGCAATGGCCTGGTTCGTTTCCGCCGGCAAGCGAAGCGAACAGCATTTCTGGTTGATCTCTGACTGGCTCACCGCGTCGTCACAGTGGAATGTGTCCCAAGGCTACCTGACTCATCACCTGGACGCCTTTCTGGACCGTATCCGATTGGATTTGGGCGCAGCATGAGAAGCAGTGACGGTCCTGTCAGCGAGATGTTCGAAACGTTGTGGAGCCGGCCGGTGTGCGAGCGCAGGCTGTCGTTCCTCGACATGGCTCTGGCCATCCGATTTGCCGATGAACGCCTTGGCAGGTACCTGTGTCGGACGCTGGATGCGTGGGAAGAAAGACCTGTACCGCCGGAGAGAGCTATCCGCTGTGTGATCGATTACACGGATGTCGTGCCTCACTGGCGAGAGGTGTTCGTGGGCGACCTGCGTTCGGTCGCCAGCGATCTCTTCGGAGAGATGCAAATGCTCGGGGCACAGGATGGCTACGCGGTTCTCCTGGAGAAGTTTGGGGCGGTCCTCCGCACGACGAGAGGTGACATGATGTGCCTCGTGGACGACGTGGAGGGCAGGCGACACGATGGCGATCCGTGCAACCTCAGCACGGCTGCCTGCCTCATTACAGCGAGCTGTCTCCTGCGGAACGGGTACCTCGTGGTGCATGCCGGCGGGGTCGCTCGCCACGGTCGCTGCCAGGTGTGGACCGGTCCCAGCGGGATCGGCAAGACCACCCGCGTGCTGGACCTCGTCTCCAGGGGCTGGGACTACTACGGCGACGACGTGCTCGTTCTCGGCAGGGACGAGCGCGGGGCCTGGCACGTCTTCCCATACTCGCGGACAGCGAGGGTAACGTCGGAGACGTGCTCTCGCTTCACGCAGTTGGCGTCCCTCGCGGACGGGAAGAGGACGTCCGACAAATACGTCTTCGACGTGGACCGCCTTTTTGCGACCACGATTCCCGCGTCGGGCGTGCTTGATCGGATTTGTTGCATCGGCCCCGAGCCGGAGAGCTACCCTCGGCGTCTCGGCGAATCCGAGGCAATCACACGGCTGATGGCGGGCTTTCTATACTATCTCTGGCCCGAGGATGCGAACCGGGTGCTGGACGGGATGTGGGACGTCGTGTCAAAAGTCCCCGTCTATGCGGTCTCTCGCGACACGCGCAGCGATGATGGGGTGGAAACATGACGGTCCTGGCGAATCCGGAGATCGTGGATCTGCTGTCCGACGCGGAGCAGGCCAATCAGTGCCTTGGCCTGGCGATGCTTGGAGATCGCCCGGAAGAGTACGCCGTGGAGATCATGGAGTCCTTCACCCGAATTCCCAGGGTGGCCGATTCGTTGTTGGCCGCCTATTGCCGGTCGCGGTTTCCCTTCTTCGCGACCGGGTTCGAGCCGGGAAGAGTCGTCGGCGACGTGTCTTTCCGCGTGGGAGACAGGGTGTTTCGCCGCGAACGAGTGTTTCTACAAGGCGTGGAGAAGTGGCTCGCCTCCACGCCGCCGGGCGACATTGGCCGCTGCCTCTCACTGCTGGCGGGCCAGCACGTTCTCCACGGCGAGTACGAACGGATCATCAAGGCCCGCTACACAGATATGGAGATCGATCGATTCCGTGCGGCGATTCGGTCCCAGCGTGGACGCGAGGAAAGGCAGCTTGGGTTTGCCCCCACTTTTCGCTGTAACCTGTCCTGTCCCTATTGCATGAGTGCTCCGCTGATGCGACAGGAGGCGGACTTCGCCACCGTACGGAAAGTGATCGACTGGGCCTCCCGAGCCGGGGTCCAGAAGCTCCGTTTGTATGGAGGTGAGCCTTGTCTATATCCGGAGTTCGCCAGACTGCTGTCCGAGGCGCGTGAGGCGGGCCTCCGGGTGTACATGGCTTCGAACCTGGTGGCGTCTGAAGAGGCCGTGAGTGCTGTCGGCCCCGATGTCGTGGATTGTGTCGCGGCACACACGCGGTCACCGAGTGTGGCTGGCTCGCAGGGCGAGGTCTTCAAGGCCAACGCTCTGCGCATTCGACGGACCGGAGTGGAAGTGCTGCCGCGATACAACCTCGTCGATGAGGACTGGAGCTTCCTGCGGGACATCGCCGGTTTGCTGCAGGTCGACAGAGTGTCGTTTGCCCCTGTGGTGACACGCTGTGAGTCCGTCATCCCCGGGCGAGAGAAATGGCTTGCCGACGTGCGTCTCGCATGCCGCTTCATGGAATACTTGTCGCGACACGGGCTTCGGCCGGTCCTTGCCAAGCCCTTGCCGCTGTGCTGCGTAGAGCAGATGGAGCTGTCCCGCTGGGATGTATTCGACGGTGTCTGTACCGCGTACCGGGATGGCTTCACGTTCAATGTGCTCGTGCACCCGGACACGAAGATCGGTCTCTGCGATGCCGACCACGGACCCGACCGCCCGTCGCTTGATGAGTTCACCTCCTGGGACGACTTGCAGAGCTACGTGGCTCCGCGCATGCGCGCCTGGCTGAGAGGGCCTCTGTGGCCCGAATGCTCGCAGTGCTACTATGGTGCGCGTGCCTTGTGCCAGGGTGCCTGTCTGGCTGCCAAACCCTTTCATTACAGCGGCGCCGACGTGTGCTCAACCGAAGCCGGCAGGGGAGGGACGTGAGATCATGACGAGCTGGATCGCTCGACTGGCCCGGTGTTCCGGGACGCTTCAGCGTCTGGACCGCATTGAGCGGTTGTACCACAGCCGGTCTTTGCCGGAGTTGGTGGATGCGGTGGCGAAGGAGCACGCGGAACTGGCCCCCTCCGGCAAATGGGGGATGCGGCGACTCAAGTGGTGCTGGCCGCTATGGAAGATTCTCCATCGCGGCGTGCGCCAGCATCCATGCCTCTACTTCTCTCTGCTCGCCATGGCCTACGAGAGAAAGGCCGGTCGTGATGCAGAGGTCAATGTCGGCCTCTCCACCGACCAGTTCGACGCTACGGACGGGCACTGCTGGCTCACCCGTGGCGGCAAGATGCTGTATGGATCGCGCGGCGCTTCCTCTACGGAGTATCGCGAGTGCCTCGGACGACGCGGTCATATCGTGTACTGGTGGCGGCGAACCGCCGTGGCGACGAGTCCCGGACCCCACCCGAAGTGGCTGACCTGGTTCTGGAGGATGCGATGGCCAACCTGATGCTCACGACAGCCTGCAACTTCACGTGTGACTACTGCTTCGGCAAAGAGATGATCGGTCCCGGCCACGCACAACAGACCATGAGCTGGGATCTGTTCCTGAGCCTCCTCGACTGGATCGACCGCGGGAACACTCCCAATCTGGACGTCCATCTTATGGGAGGAGAGCCCACGCTCAGCCCGCTTCTCGGCGACATGATCGGCGAGCTGGCCCGTCGAAAACGCCGGATCGCGGTCTTCTCCAACCTCTGTGTCCCGATGGATGCGACGGTGCTCGCGGACTCCTCCCAGCTCGATATCCTATGGATCGTCAACGTCAACCACCCGTCGTCCTATCGAGATCGGCAACTTGAAACCCTGAAAAAGCACCTCGCTCTGTTGGGTCCGGCGGCCGTCATTACGTTCAACATCACGAGCCCCTCGACCGAGTTCGATCACGTGCTCTCGTACGTCGAGGACTTCGGTCTGGCTCGTCACTTGAAAGTCGGAGTCACGCTGCCGACGTTGGACCACGTGAATGCGTACGTGAAGCGCGAAGACTATCCCGGCATCGCGGGGCGGATCATGGCCCTGCACGATGCCGCCGGCCGCAAAGGCATAGACCTGGAATTTGAGTGTGGCGTGCCCTATTGTCTCTTCACGGCCGAGCAGCACAAGAGGCTCAAGATGCCGCGAGTCAGTCATTGCGGCTCGCGCCTGGATATCACGCCCACGGGCAACGTGATCAACTGCCTGCCGTTATGCCGCGTGGCCGCGATTCCTTACTCGGACTTTGCAGACTACCAGCAGGCGAGGGAGTGGTTTCGCAGGGCTCTGGCGCCCTATGCGAGTCTGGGTGGCACGGCGGCGTGTCCCACCTGCGAGCATTTGGTACAGGGTCGATGCATGGCTTGTCTGGCGCATGCCCTGTGGAATCTCGACCACATCGCGTTGCCTCCACTGCCACAGAGCCGGGACGATGCAACCCGTCGCACCTGCGGGGCCACCGACTGCGGGAGAGAGTCGTGAGGCGTTCATTCTGGGAGCATTCTTGCCGAAGGATTCAGCGCTGGAACGGATGGGAGCTGCGGCGAATCCAGCGGTTGGTGATCGAGCCGACCAACCACTGCACTCGCCAATGTCCCGTCTGCGGCGCCGTGCAATCGCGGACGCCGCGACCGCGAGGATACATGGATTGGGGCGTCTTCACCCGGTTGGTTGCGGAAGCCGCCGTGCTGCGACCGGGTCGCATATGTCTCCAGGCGCACGGAGAGTCTTTGCTTCACCCCCGTCTGGTCGAGATGGTTCGGGCATGCGCCTCCAGGCGGTTGCACTGTGAGATCATCACGAACGGCGATCTGCTGACCCCGGAGCTCTCGCGTGCCCTGCGGGAGGCGGGACTGGCGAGCCTGATTCTCTCTCATCCAGGGGTGACCGCAGCCAACTACGAGGCGTGTCGTGGCTGCTCGTCCTCGCCGGAGACGGATGAGCGGTTGATGGAATCGCTTCGCCTCTGGGAGGGAGCCGCTGCCAAGGTCGGCGTCCAGAGCCTGATCATCCCATCACTGATCCCCGACCGCATGGACATCCTCAACTTTGCCAAGCGATGGTTGGCGGTACCGGGCGTGCGGGACGTTGCATTCCACGGCTACTTGCCCTGGCCTCGCCACGTTCATGAAGACCTGATCCGATTCATGGCCGAGACGTCGCGACGCTGCGAGCATGGCATGCTGTCGTTGACGGTCTTGTGGGATGGAACGGTGACTCCCTGCGCGTACGATACGTCGGCAGAGCTGTCGCTCGGTCGCTTCCCCGAAGCGTCGTTGCATCAACTGTACAAGGGTCAGGCGCTTCGCCGTATACGACGGAGTTGGTTTCGTCCGCCAGGCTGCTGGCCGGCGCTCTGTCAGACTTGTCTGGTCCGGCGATGCACCGCTCCCCTTGTCGTCATCCACCGGGAAGAGCTGCAGAAGCATGTCGGCAGCACCGACGGGGAGCAGGAATACATCGAGTCGATCCTCATACCTTTCGATCACGCTCCGTACAAGCGGCGTGTCCAGTAGTGTGCCTGTCAAGCAGGCATCCAACCGCCCAGCAAAGGCGGAGTCCGCCGCAAATACTCCCCGAAACAGATGGCGTGCGGGATCCGAGTGGCAGCGCGTCCGTGTCTCGATGTTTCAGCCTGTGCAGGACGTTTCTCACCATGGAGATCGTTGCGACAACGTTTCCGTGCCTCCCGGCGCGGTCGTTGGTCTCTGGGATCTGTGCAAAGTACCTCAGGAATGTGTGTCCTGGGGGCTTGACAAATGGGGCATTCGATGTATAGTAGTATCACATCACGCAGGACAAGATCCTCATCGGCAACGAGCAGCGTACGGTGCGTGTGTGAGTAGCTCGCGAGAGAAAGTCTCGGCGGGCCCTTTCGGACAGCCACAGGATGGCGACAGGAGACCGGGTGATGCAAGGAGAGCGCATCTGCGCCAAGCGACAGGCGCCTACGCGGGCAGTTGCTCATTCGGGCCGGTCCCCGCCTCATGTTCCACAGTGGTTCTCCGGGTACACCGGTCGAGTTCGGTGGCAACCGCCACCTGTCAATAGCTCAGTGAATGGACGATCCAATCCCTGCAAGAAGGGGGTTGGGCTTCAAGGAGGAGATTATGCGTACAATTGGTGCGGCGATACTGTTGCCGAGCAATGGCATGAAGGAACCTTCGAGACGAAAGGACCGTGTTCTCGGCAGGTTCCTCATCGGCGTTCTGCTGGTGTTTGGGGCATCGCCAGTTTGGGCCGGTCCGACGTACTTCGTGGTGTCGGAGATCGGGTCCCCGGTGCACAACGATTCCTATATCCTGCCGCTGGAGGAGCCGGCGGACATTGCTCATGCCAGGGAATTGATCGAGCATGGGACGAGTGTCGCCGACTATATCGTGGTCGCGCACATCGCCGCCGGGCCAGATGGGATCAACCGTGACGTGCTGGCGCCGGGTGAGCCGCCATGGTCGTGGCACGTCGACGAGTTTGTCAGCTTCGCCGAGATGACGATCGAAATCTATGACGGCTGGCCGGGATATGTCGAACAGGATGTCGACGGCTGGATCGCGATCACGAACGGCCACATCGGTTTCTGGAGTTACACCGTGACGGGAGAACTGCCGGCGGTCCCGGCTCCGAGTGCCGTCCTGCTTGCGACGCTGGGCATGGGCCTCGTCGGCTGCATGCGCAGGCGCAGGATGCCTTAGTCCCTTGGCGAGTGTCACCACACTGGTTGCAGGAGAGGACGCTACTGCTGTTCATCGACTGCCGGGCTGGCATTGGGGCCGTGAGAGTAGTATACTGAAAGGCGAGGACAATGATGACGTAGAATGTACAGAAATGATGTGAGGTGGTGAGAATGCCAGCGAGAATACTCCCCGTTCTGTTGATTTCGGTCGCGTGGTGCCGGCCGGGTCTCTCACAAGCGGCGGCACCACGTTCCCATCACGCCGGGCAGGACTGTCTGGCGTGCCATAGCGGGCTCAAGCTGGGCGGAACGGTGTTTGCAGACGGCAGCGGGATGAGTCGGATGGCCGGGGTCCCGCTGCAAATGCTCAATACGGCCGGCGGGGTGGTGCTGTCGTCCAATGCCGCTGGCAACGTGGCCGCCTCGGATGTCCCGGACGGAAGCTACCTGATCCAACTCGGCGACATCTCCAGCATCCGGATGTGGAAGACCCACGACTGTTTCGCCGGTTTGCCGGTGATCAATCGCGGCTTCGGCGGTTCGCACATCTCGGACAACATCTGCTTTGCCGATCGTCTCGTGCTTGCCTACAAGCCCCGGCTGGTGGTCTTCTACGCAGGGGACAACGACGTCGCCGCTGGCAAGTCTGCCCAGCGCGTTCTCGACGACTATCGCAGGTTCGTGCGCATCGTCCTCGTGAAGCTGCCGGAGACCCGCATCGTGTTCATCTCGATCAAGCCAAGCGAGTCGCGCTGGTCCCTCTGGCCCCAGGCGAAAGAAGCGAACGAGCTTGTGCGAGACCTGTGTCGGGAGGACGACCACCTGTTCTACGCCGATCTGGCGACGCCTTTGCTCGGTCCCGACGGCAAGCCTCGCAACGATCTGTTCCTCGGCGACGAGCTGCATTTGAACGCCGCCGGCTACGAGATCTGGACGAAGGCGCTCACGCCGCTCCTGCGGAAGGCCCTGGCGTCACGCGACGATCCCAAGTCGCCGTGATGACACAACAGGTCAGATAATAACCCTTGCCGTGAGGCGTGCGGCAATTTCTTACTATTGCTTGCAACGGAGCGGGGGATGGGCTATAATAGCAGGACCGACGCAGAGTCCGCCTGGTACTATTTGGTGATGCAGCACGTGAGAAGCTTTCATTGGAGAACGGAGAGCGTCATGGCCCACCAGTCAAGAGCGTTCACGCTGATCGAACTGCTCGTTGTCATCGCGATAATCGCGTTGCTGATGTCGATTCTGATGCCGGCTCTGAGTCGAGCCAAGGAACAGGCGCGGGATCAGGCGTGCCGGGGGAACTTGAAGAGCATCGGCGTGGGCGTCCTGATGTATCTGCAAGACAGCGATTTTGTGATGCCCGACCTCCACGCGGACCCGGCGACCAATCAGGTCAACGGCCACCTGTGGGAGGATACGGCCGGCAACATGCTCAACTGGGACGCCGACCGTTCCTACTGGGGCATCATCTTCTTCAACCAGATCAAGGAGAGGAAGGTCTTCGGCTGCCCGTCATTCCGCAACTACGGCGAGATGATCGCCAAAGACATGCTCTATGGCGGCGATCCCAAGCTCATCTTCACCTCCGCGTACGGCATCAACGGCTGGCTAACCAAGGAAAACACCGTTCGTATGCCACGCCATGCCGAGGTCGTCGTGGCGCACGATCACGTCGAGCCGAGGTTCGAAAACGGGAATGCCGCCGGCAATTCGGATGCCGTCTTCGCGAGTCCCAACGGCATCAACCTGACGCATTATCGTCAGGGCGGCGGTCGTGCGAATTGGTATCGTGGAATCTTCCGCCATAACGTGCGCCTGCGCAACCAGTTCGAGACGGGAGGGAGCGTGAACGTCCTGTGGTTGGACGGGCATATCAGCACAATCCAGGAGACCACGGGGGAAGGCGTGCTCAAGCGCTGGTTTGACCCGCTGAACAAGCACCCGTAGTCCGGGTGGTCTCTCAGAAATACAGCAAGTCCGTCGCAACCCCTCTGGCCTTCTGGTATCCTGTGCACACTGCTTGACATTCATGGATTGACTTGTGTGGAGACAAGGATGAAAGCCGTCTTGGCGTCATTGCTGCTCGTGGTTCTCTTCTCGACCACTGTTTTCGCGGCACAGCCGGCGGAACTGCGCGGGATCTGGATGCACGCGACGTCGATCAAGACGCCCGCCGAGGCGGATGCGGCCATCGCGAAAATCGAACGAGCCCATCTCAACGCGGTCTTCCTGCTCGTGTGGTACTGGGGCGGCCAGGCATTCTTCCAGAGCAGCCTGTGTCCGATGGGTGAAGGGGTCCAGCCGGGCTATGACCCGCTCGGATACATGGTCGAGCAATGTCACAAGCGCGGCATCCAGATCCACGCGTGGTTCGTGAATGGCGCCTACGGCACGAGCGAGCCCGGATACATCCTCAGCAGGCGTCCGGACTGGGGCGTCAAAGACGGGACGGGCTGGACGAACTGGTACGACTTCGGCAAGCCGGAGGTACGCCGCTTCCAGAGCGACCTGATGATCGAGTGCTTGGTGCGCTACGACCTGGACGGCATCCACTTCGACTATATTCGTTACGGCCCCCACCAGTGCTATTGCGATCATTGCCAGCGCGAGTTCGCCGCGCGATATGGCGACCAGCCCCTGACCGACGAGCAGCAGAAGACCTTTCCCATCGGTGCCGGCATCGCGGCCAACCCCCTGATCGCCCCGAGCACGGCGACGATCCTGGCGACACTGTCCGATGGGACGCCCGCCATTGCGTCAAACGTGCTGGGCAAAGGCCAGGTGCTGTTGCTGAACTGGCACGCCGAGACGGAAATGTCGCCGGCCGTGGCGGAGACGGTCCGACTCCTGCTCGGCATCTGGACCGTCGGCGGCAGCGCACCGATCCACCTGCTCACGACGGAGCAGAACCGCGCCGAGTACGGGCTGGATTCCCTGGAGGCGGCTCGTGCCTCGCTTCGCCGGCTGGGCTACCCGGCGCAAATGATCCTGCCCGAGCAGATCAACGCGTTGCCCGCCGATTCGACGATCGTCCTGCCGGCCGTGTACCTCATCCCGTTCCAGGCGTCGCGGGACCTGGAGCAGTTCGTCAAGAGGGGCGGCCGGATGCTCATCATCGACGGCCCCACCAAGTCCATCACGCTCGGCCCGATCCAGCACATCACCGGCTTCACCCGGGCCGGCCGCTATATCCGTCGCGACGACGTGATCCAGTCCACCGGGCGCAGCCCGCTGGTTCCCAGGGGAAAGCATCAGATCGACGTCACGCACTGGAAGTACCGCATGAAGCGATGGGCCGAGTATCGCAAGGCGGACATCACCGAACTGGTCCGCGACGTGTACAGCCTCGCCAAGAAGTACAAGCCCAAAGCCCAGGTGACCGCCGCCGTCTTCCCCTCGCTCGAAGCCGCCGACTCGGTCTACCAGGATTGGCCTCGCTGGCTCCGCGATGACACGATCGACTACGTGATCCCGATGGCCTACACGGACAACACGATCGAGTTGCAGCAGCAGATCGCCCGCTGGAAGACTGTGGACCGCCACCTGGACCGGATCGTCCCCGGCCTGTCGATCTACCGGCAGATCGACGGCAAGACCGTCACTCGCCAGCTCGACCTGATCCGCCGCCAGCAGCGCCTCTGTCGCAAAGAGGGCGCCCACGGAAACATGTATTTCTCCCTCCAGTACCTAAACGACCCCTTGATCGACCTCTTCCGCAAGGAGTTCTACCCGACCGAAGCCCCCGCCTATGCCCCGCCCGACCGCAAGTCCCCGCCCCCGTCCAAACCGCCGGCGGAGACATCTGAGTCCTAAACCCGAAGCCCGAAGGCAGGCCACTGACGCAACCGCCGGCCAATCGCGATATGACTTGTGGGATATAGGCAGATGATGGGATGGGTGTGCTCCCGAACATGCTGCCAAACAGATCGCGACGATCACAGAGATGTTGGCGAGGCTCAAATCATGCCGGATCAGGTGGCTTCGGGGGCGCCTTGCGGTGTGGGTAGGATGACCGACTCGGCGCGTCGGCCGAGGGCGAGCAGGGCGGCGAGGATCACGATCGCAGAGAGGGCGAGGCTCCAGCGGGGGTTCAGGCCGAGGGCGCTGGGCGTGTAAGCGCAGAGCATCACGACGGCGGCGACGAGGGCGCTGTAGGGTAACTGGGTTCGTGTGTGCAGGATGAGGTCACAGGAGCTGGCGGTGGCGCTGAGAATCGTGGTATCGGAGATGGGGGAGCAATGATCACCGAAGATGGCGCCGTCGAGCACGGCCGCGAGGCAGATGACCGTCGTTGGGCCGTACGCGTTGCCGTCGAGGGCGTAGGCAATGGGGATTGCGGTCGGGATCAGGATGGCCATCGTGCCGTAGCTGGTCCCGGTGGCGAACGAGGTCACGCAGGCGACGAGGAACACCAGGGGCGGGAAGCAATAGGGCGGAAGCCGGCCCGCCAGCAGCCCGGTCAGGAATTGACCGGTCTTCAGCTCCTGGCAACAGTCCTTCAACGACCATGCGAGGATCAGGATCACACAGGGCAGGATCGCCCGCCTGACGCCACGATAGATGCATCCAGGCACAACAGAGGCACGCAACGCGCCGGCCAGGCCGCCGGAGAGAATGGCGAGCATCGTGCCGAACAGGGCCGCACAGACGAGAATCTGCTGACTGTGTCTCGCAGCGCCGATCACTCCTTGCCAGTACGTCGGGCTCAGCAGTGACCCGGCGCCGGCGAGCGTGGCCGGACCGTCGCCGTCGATCCACAGGCCTGTCAGGTGGAACAGGATCAGCCCGGCTAACGGCAGCAGGGCGGTGATCGCCTTGCCGGTCGGGCGGGAGGTCGCAGCGGCTTTCGGATCGCCGTCCAGTGTGCCGGTGGCGCGGGCCTGCTCCTCTGCCGTGCGCATGGGTCCGAAGTCACGACCGGCGATGATGTGGGCGTATATGAATCCGAGCATGAGCAGGCAGTAGAATCGGTAGCTCAGAGCGTCGAAGAACATGGCGTAGCCGCTCTTGCCCAGCCCGAGCTGGTCGCTCACGCCGGCAAACAGGCCTGTCTCATAGATGATCCACGTGCTGATGAGCGCCAGGCCCGAGATCGGGGCGCTCGTGGCATCGACAAGGAACGCGAGCTTGGCCCGGCTGATCCGAAAGCGGTCGGTGATCGGCTGCATCATGGAGCCGACGATGATCGAGCTGGCGTAGTCGTCGATGAAGCAGAGCACGCCCATCGTGGCGGTGGCCAACTGCGCCGACTTGCTACTGCGGACGCGTCTCATCAGCCAGGTGACGATGCCCCGGAATCCGCCGGCGGCGATGACGATCTCCACCATCGTGAAGATCGGGGCGACAAACGCGAGCGTGAGCAGGCTCCTCTTGTTCGTGGCCGTGGCAAGAACAAGGGAGATGGTGCTTCCGAGGCCGGTTGCCCAGGTGTCGAGACGGTGGGGTGCGGCACAGATCGAGGTCAGCAGCCCTCCTGCGATCACCGCGGCGCCAAGGCTGAAAAGGACCTTCCTCGTCAAAAAGGCGAGCGTGATCGCCAGCAGCGGGGGAACGACGCTGTACCACCGAGCCTGAGAGTCCACGCCGGCGCCGCCGAATGACGCCGCCAGCGCACACAGCGCCGCGAAAATCACCCCTGCTCCCACCAGCTTTTTCTGATTGGCTGCCTTCAACGAGCGTTCAACCGACTATTCCGCGTTCCATCGCGCACGACCGACTTCCAACGGTCCATACCGCACGGATTCTGCCGAAATCGCCGGGGAAAGCAAGTCTGAATCCATGTGGATTCAGCTTCGTTCGGCCCCGCGTCCCGCAGTGTGTCTCATGTGGCCAGGTGTCTAACGTGGCTTGCCAGTACTGAAATCTGCGTTCTTGCTTGCGATTCACATCGGGAAGTGGTAGAAGACTGCCTCTGGTATCCGTGGAAACTGAGCCGATGCTGCCCCGCAGGATGGCGAGGGCGCGTCCAGCACTCCAGGATAGGGATCGGGGAGAACAGAAGATGAGAATGGTTTTGCTCGCGTTGCTCGTGACAACGGTGGTTGCCGGCTGCGCCAGTATGGACCGGAATGGTCTGATCGCCGCCGGATATAGTGCGCGGTATGTCGACGGATACGTGGACGGCTACACCACGGGCTGTCATACCGTCGGTCATCCCTTTTGCCGGTTC
>JAFGJR010000279.1 GCA_016928975.1 Sedimentisphaerales bacterium
ATTGGACCTTTCCGCTCCAGGCTATGATGCCCAGCGCGGTCGCCAGATCAGTCAGACCATCAAGGATCGGTTTCTGGCCCTGCCCGGTGTGGAGTCTGTGGCCTTCTCGCATAGCAGTCATTTCACTCAAACCGATTGGAACAGCGGGCCGGTGTCTGAATATGCACCGAGCGGCACACAGAACCTCCCCAGGGTCAACCTCACTCAGGCGTCCTGGCAGTACAACGTCGGCGTAGGCTACTTCAAGACCCTGGGTCTGCCTCTATTGCGCGGACGCACATTCAACGAACTGGATCCCCAGGCTGACACGGAGAAGGTGGTGATCATCAATGAAACATTGGCCCGCAAACTCCGTCCGGATGGCAACGCTCTGAACACGTACATTCGGTGGGGTCCGGACAAGTACGTTGACACGATCAGTCCCCATCGGGTAGTTGGCATCGTTGCCGACCTGGGGTCAGATGCCGCTGGCGACACTCAACCCACCTTGTATGCCGTCATCCCTGAGAGTAGGCTGCCCAGATTCATTCATGTCCTGACCCGCAACATGACCCGGCAAGGCCAAAAGGCCCTGCTTGGCACACTCTCTCAGGAGATGTTCAAGATCGACGCGCAGATCCCGGTGACTTCGGTGAGCAGGTTAGAGGATCGTTCCCGAGAAACCGAACAGGTGTGGCTGACAGGGTTGGGCGCGCGTTTGGCCATCATCTCTGCGGCCACGGCCCTGTTTCTGGCGGCCCTGGGCATCTACGCCATCAAGGGCTACATGGTGGCGTCACGCACGCCGGAGATCGGTATTCGCATGGCTCTGGGGGCAACGCGCAAAGAGATTATGCTTTTGGTTTTTCGTCAGGGCAGCATATCGACGCTGGTGGGATTGGGATGCGGTCTGGCCGCGGGACTGGGGTTGGCCCACCTGTTGCGATCTATGATTGTCAATGTCAGCCCGGTCGATCCGGTCAGCATCGTCGTCACCATCGTCATCTTGGCGCTGGCGTCGCTGTTGGCCGCACTGATCCCGGCCCGCCGGGCGGCGCGGATCGAGCCGATGGCGGCGCTGCGGTGTGAGTGACCGGCAAATGTAATTCGTGTGGAACTTGCTGAAGAATTGGGAAATGTCATGAACGATCTGCAATCAGTCGCTGAAGAGCTGTTGCCTCTTGTCGAAACCTGGGAACCGAAGCTCCTGGGGCTCCCCACGGATGTGATTACCCAGCGTCGAAATCGCCAGAATCGTACGATCAAGCAGATCGTCGGACATATGGTGGATTCGGCCTCCAACAACACGCATCGAATCGTCCATCTACAGTACCAGCCCAGCCCCCTGGTCTTTCCCGACTACGCGAACCTCGGGAACAACGACCGGTGGATCGCCATCCAGAACTACCAGGACGAGGACTGGGGCGATCTGGTCCAACTGTGGAAATACAGCAACCTCCATATCGTGCACGTCATACGGAACGTCGATCGGGGGAAGCTGAAGAATGAGTGGATGTCCGCGCTGAATCAGCGAATATCGCTGGAGGCGATGATCCTCGACTACCCACGGCATTTCCTGCTGCATCTTGGCGAAATCGATGAATTGGTGAATATGGAGCCAAAACCATAACCGACCACCCGAGGCTGAATGCAATGAGTGTCCTGCTCGATGATCTCAAGTATGCCTTTCGACAACTGCGAAGCAGGCCCGGCTTCACCGCCGTGGCCGTGTTGCTGCTTGCCGTCGCCATTCTGGCCGTCTGGCTCCCCACCCGCCGGGCGGCGAAGACCGATCCAAAGGAGGCCTTGAGATATGAATGATCTCAAGCTAGCCTTGCGGCGACTGCTGAAATGCCCGGGAACCAGCTTGGTGGCCGTGACCGCCCTGGCCTTCGGCATCGGTGCGGTGACACTCCTGTTCAGCGTGGTCAATTGCCTGCTCTTGCGCCCGCTGCCGTTCGAGGATTCCCATCGACTCTGTCTATTGGAGCGATTGAATCCCGAGACTCAGGAACGATGTCCTTTCTGGGCGGCCGAGTGGCCCACGCTCCAGAACGCCGTACAGAGTTTCGAAGCAATGGCGGCGTTCTCGTGGTTCGGCCACACGGAACTGACCGGACCAGGCCTATCGCCCCAGCGATATCGCAGTTCCACGGCGTCGGCCAGTCTTCCGGAGGTCCTGCGCGTGCGTCCCGTAAAGGGTCGCTGGTTCACCCCCGATGAGGAACGACCCGGCAGTCCCAATCTCGTGGTATTGAGCCACCGAATCTGGCAGCGTGACTTCCTCGGCGACGAGAACGTCGTCGGCCGTACCGTCAACATGGATGGCCGACCGGCCACGGTGATCGGAATCATGCCCGAGGGTTTCCACTTCCCCTTCAATGAGGACTTGTGGACGAATCTACAGCGGGATCGCCTCATGGCCCTGGAATTCACACCGATCGGTCGGCTCAAGCCGGGCGTCTCGCCGGCATCGGCCCGCGCGGAGCTGGAAGTCCTCGCCCCGCGATGGGCTCGACTGCTCGGGTCGCATTTCGCGCGCGACATCCAGGACATGCAGAAGCGTGCGCGCCAATGGGATCCCAACGAAACCGAGTACCTCTTGGCGCAAGCCAGGCGCTACGAGAAATGCACGCTCGTCCGACCGCGCGATTTCTTCGACTACCTTTACCGTTATGACCGCGTCTGGGTGGCCTGGGCGTTTCCGGCGTTGGGAGGCTGCATCCTACTCATTGCCTGCGCCAACGTTGCGGGCTTGCTTGTCGCTCGGGCCTCGGTACGTCTGCGGGAACTGGCCGTGTGCGCGGCGCTGGGAGCCTCCCGTCGGCGTCTGATGGACCAGGTGCTTGGCGAAAGTCTGCTCCTGGCCCTGGCCGGCGCCGTCGGAGGGCTCGTATTGAGCCTCTGGGGGGGACGGCTCCTGACGTTCTATCTCTCACAGCGGCCCGATCAACCGTTCTGGTTTCGCCTGGTTCATGATTGGCGGGTCTTCGCCATCGCGGTCGCAGCTTTGGCATTTGCAGGCATTGTCTCAGGACTCGTGCCGTCTCTGCGGAGTACGCGTCTGGACGTCAACAAGATCCTGAAAGGCGGTGGTTCGTCGGGGTCCGGATTACGCCTGGGCCGACTCAATTGGTGGCTGGTCGTTGGGGAAGTGGCTCTCTCGCTGCCCCTTGTGTTTGTGGCCGGGGCGATGATCAAGGCGACCGCTTCGGTCCGCTATGCACTACCTGTCGGGGACCCAGGCCAAGTGCTGTCGGCCCGGATCGATCCGGTGGCGTCGGACCTGGCAGGGAGTGACCAACGCCCCGGTTTCGCCGAGGCACTACTCGAACGCCTGGAGGCCTTGCCCGGCGTTCAAGCCGCTGCCGTGAGCGAGCGGATGCCGTCTCTGACCTCGGGACGAACCGGGCAAATCGAGATGCAGAATCGGCCGGCCGCACTGGGTGCGGGATTGCCGAGTGCCTTTGTGGAGGTGATCTCGCCCGGCTACTTCCATACACTGCAGGCGTCTCTGTTGCGCGGGCGTGACTTTGCAGAAACGGATACCGCCGATTCACCGTTTGTCGCTATCGTCAATGAGGCGTTCACGCGGAGGTATTGGCCGGGGCAAGAGGCGCTGGGCCAGTGCTTTCGCTGCCCGAAGTGGAGCGATCAATGGATCACGGTTGTGGGCATCGCGTCGGACTTGCGCATGCAGGGCCTTTACGATCCGAGATCGGACGGCAGCGGTTTCTATCTGCCGCACAGCCAATGGGGGTCGGCGGGCGTCACAGCGTTTGTTCGTGCCGGTGATGACCCCCTGGCTCTCGCACGTGCCTTGCGCGATATCGCAAACGATCTCGACCCAGGCCAATCGGTCCATTCGGTCATGACCCTGCCGAGGGCCCTCGCCGATGCCACGGGAAATCTTCGAATCCTCACGTCGCTCTTCACCGCACTGGCGCTGGCAACGCTTCTCCTGGCGGGAATCGGCGTCGCCGGACTGCTGTCATTCACGATAACTCAGCGTACGAAGGAACTCGGCATTCGGCTGGCACTGGGCGCGACCGGCCCCAGTGTCCTGACACTGGTGCTCCGAGACGCGGCTGTCCAACTGACGTTAGGATTCGCATTGGGCCTGGCGCCGGCCTGGGGTGTTACTCGTCTGGTCATGGGGCGTCTGTACGCAACCAGTTCTCCGTATGGTCTGGCGGTAAACGCCACGATCATCCTATCTGTTTTCGCATTGGCCTTTCTGGCGGTATACCTGCCCGCCCGGCGAGCGGCGAGAATCGATCCGATGGCGGCCCTGCGCTGCGAGTAGGAACAGAAACGACGGAAGATGTGACAGGAGATATTCGGGGTGAAATCACGTTTGCTTCAGGATCAGGAACCGGCGGCTGCCATCATCTGGATAGTGCCTAGCGGCAGGAGTCAGGCATGACGGCAATCGTCAGCGACCTCAAGTACGCGGTTCGGCAACTGCGACGGGATTTCGGATTCGCAATCGCGGCCCTGTCCACGTTGGCGATTTGCATGGCAGCCAACGTAGTCATTTTCGCGGTCACGGACGCCATTCTCTTTCGCTCGCTGCCCTTCCCCCAAGCCGACCGGCTCGTCATTGCATTCCACAACTACCCGGGTGCGGGCGTCGAGCATCAGGCCTGCTCGTTGACCAGTTGTTACGAGTGGCGGCGCGAGCTTGCCGCTCTTGCTTCTATCGCTGCCACGCAACCCGGGAGCGTCGTCATCAACAATGTTGCTGAACGCGAGCCGGAACGTGTCTTCTGCGAACGCGTGACACCGGGTTTCTTTGAGATGCTGGGCGTCACACCCGCCCTGGGCCGGTTCTTCACCGAAGAAGAAAGTGAGCTGGCGAGCAACGACGTCGTGGTGCTGACGGATGCATACTGGCGCAGCCGCTGCGACGCCGACCCTGGCGTCCTTGGAAGCGACATCCAGGTTGACGGCCGGATCATGATCATAGTCGGCGTCCTGCGGCCGGACTTCCGCTACCTCTCCAGCCATGCGAAGCTGTTCTTCCCGTTGGCGTCTGCTCCGCAGGATCGAGGTCCATCCCAACGCCATAATACGAACGCACAGGTGATCGGACGCCTCGCGCCCGGTGTGTCTCTGCCCGCGGCCCAGGCGCAGATTGATGCCCTCAATGCCCGGCAGATGAAGGATGAACCTCGTCTGGCCAAGCTGCTGGAAGGCACCGGTTTTCACACGCGGCTCTATCCTCTTCATGCCGATCACGTGCGCAGCGCGCGTCCGGTGCTCCTGCTGCTTCAGGGTGGCGCCTTGTTGCTCCTTGTCATCGGCGGGGTCAACCTCATCAACCTGCTGCTCATCCGCGCCAGCGGCCGAGTCAAGGAGTTCTCCATACGTCAGACGCTCGGAGCGAGTCGTCGTTGTGTCGTCCGCGATGTCTTGGTCGAGACAGTCCTGCTCGCGGGAGTCGGCGGTGTGCTCGGCCTCATTGCAGGCGCCTTCGGCATGTCTCTCTTATCCGCTCTCGGCACGTCGGAGCTTCCCCTCGGCGAGCACGTCACGTTCGGCTATCGCGTGGCTGCCACCGCCTTGTTCGGCGCGGTCCTTGTCGGCCTGGTTGCTGCCCTGCCTATCATCGGCTTTCACCTGCGGAAACGCCCGGCACTCACACTCCAGGTCGAAGGGCGCAGCAGCACGGTCAGTCGCGCCGCGCAAAGGTGGCGCCATGGCTTCGTAGTTGCCCAGATTGCGCTGGCATTCCTATTGCTCACGGGCGCCGGTCTCCTCAGTATTAGCCTCAAGCGTGTTCTCGATGTAACTCCGGGATTCCGACCGGAGCATGTCCTTACCGGTCGTATCGGGCTGCCCCCTGCCGGATATGGGAATGAGTCGGCACGCCTCGCGTTCGTCGAGCGCCTGCTCAACGAGCTGCGCGCCCAACCCGGCGTGACATCCGCGGCGATCTCCACCGTTGTCCCCTTCACCGGGCAGGACAACAGCCAGGCGATCGTTGCGGAAGGTGTCGTGCCCCAGGGCGGCGATTCGCTCCGGGCCCACTTCCACTGTGCAACGAGCGACGACTTCTGGCAGACGCTCGGCATTCCGCTGCGTGAAGGCCGCCTGCTGGAAGACGCCGACAACCACCGCGAGGAACGCGTCTGTCTCGTCGATGAGGCATTCTCCCGGCGCTACTGGCCGAACGGCGGCGCCATTGGATACCGAGTCACCAAAGGACCTGTGTTCGATGAAGCCACCGCGTTCACGATTGTCGGCATCGTCGGGCAAGTCAAACAGGACAGACTTGAGGAGACGGCTCTGGGCGCGGTCTACTTCCCGTATCGCTATGATGCGATAGGCAACGTCTACGTCATCGCACGAAGCAGTCTGACACCCGCTGTCATGACATCGACCCTGCGACGAACGGTGGCGCGTCTTGACCCGGAGATACCGGTAGACGACGTCCACACCATGCAGGCGCGTATCGACGCCAGTCTGGCTCAGCGTCGTTCCCCGGCGTTGCTGGCCGGCGTCTTCGCCTCGATCGCCCTGCTGCTCACGGGGTTGGGCACCTATGGTGTGACCGCCTATGCCGTCGCGCAGCGCCGACGGGAGATTGGGGTGCGCATGGCTTTGGGCGCGCGGCCGCGACAGGTGCTCGCCCAGTTCCTTGGCGCCGGCGCCAAGCTGCTCCTGGCGGGTGTGGCCCTGGGCGCAGGAGGTGCCTGGGTAGCCGGACGCGCGATGGAGAGCCTGCTCTATGGCGTCAGCGTCGTTCACGTAGGTGTGTGGGCCACCGCGATCGGCGTGATGCTGTCCGTGGTGCTCCTGGCATGTTACGTACCTGCCCGCCGGGCGGCGAAGATCGACCCCATGGTGGCGCTGCGGTGTGAGTAGGAGGGATGGATGAACGCGCTGTGGCACGACATCAAGTACGCTCTTCGGCAACTGGGAAAGAGTCCCGGTTTCACCAGCGTGGCTGTCCTGACGTTGGCTCTCGGCATAGGGGTGAATACGGCGATCTTCAGTGTGGTGAACAGCGTGCTCCTGCGTGCATTGCCATTTCCCGATTCGGATCGGCTCGTGAGTATCTCGCCAGTATTTGGGGATGGCAGCATCGGGCCGGCGTCATATCCCGATTTTGTAGACTGGCGACAACAGGCTTGGTCGTTTGAGGACCTGGCCGCGTATGCGTCCCACCTGGAGGATTTCGTCACGGGTGACATGGCGGAGAGACTCTCCGGCGCCAGTGTGTCCCAGGGGTTCTTTGCCCTGCTGAGAGTGAACGTGTGCATCGGTCGGACCTTTCTTGAAGGAGAAGACCAACCCGGCGCGGATCCGGTTGTCGTCCTCAGCCAGGGAATATGGAAGCGGTACTTCGCCGAGGATCCACGCATTCCGGGGAGAACCGTGAGACTCGGCGACGTGGATTATACAGTGGTCGGGGTATTGTCCGGCGGTTTTGAGTGTCCCCCGCTGAAATGGGTCGACTTCTGGGTGCCTCTCACCGAGCGGCATCCTCGCAGCCACGGCCAGTATGAAGTCCTCGGTCGTGTGAGACCTGGCGTGACAGTAGCACAGGCCCGGGTGGAAATGGCGGGCATCGCCGCACGGCTCGCTCAAACGTATCCCGCGTCCCATAGCGAGAACAGAGGCGTCAGGGTGGAGTTGTTGTCTGACCATATCATAGGAGAGATATGCCTGTTTCTATGGGTGCTGATGGGGGCCACCACGTTTGTCCTGCTGATTGCCTGTGCCAACGTCGCCCACCTTGTCCTGACTCGGGCCACGGCACGCCAGAAGGAAATGGCCGTTCGTCAGACTCTGGGAGCAAGCCGTTGGCGCATTGCCCGGCAGATGCTCACGGAGAACCTGTTGCTGACTCTGCTGGGCGGGATCGCCGGCGTTCTGTTGGCCCAGTGGAGTGTCGCTCTGCTCCGAACGCGCCTGGCGTGGATCGTGCCGCGAGCCGATCAGATCAGCGTCGATCTACCGGCGCTGGGTCTGGTATTGCTGATATCTCTGGTCATCGGCCTGTTTCTTGCGATGGCATCGACCATCTGGCTGCGTGGTCTGGTGTCTGGGGCGTCTTTGCGTGAACGCTGGACCGCGCCGATGGCCAGGCGTCGACTCAGCGGAGGCTTGGTGATACTGGAATTCAGTGCGGCCTTGATACTGCTGGTCGGGGCCGGACTGATGGGCCGGACGTTCTACAACCTGATAAGGGTCGATCCGGGCTTTGACCCGGCCAATGTACTGACCTTTGTGATTTCGCTTCCCTCTTCGCGGTATGCCGAGACCTCGCATCGCCTCGATTTCTGCCAGCGAACCTTGACGCGGTTGAAGTCTCTGCCTGGGGTACGTGCCGCAGCAATGGATGATAGCGTACCGTTCGCAGGTTGGTACAGTGTGTGGAACATGACTGCGTTGGAACGATCCGAGCCTCAGCCGCGCGATCTCGACGCGTCGGTTCATTCCATCACGCCGGACTATTTCCGAACCTTGCGCATTCCGCTGCGCAGTGGCCGGAGTTTCCATGAGCAGGACATGGGTCGGGACCTCAAGCTTGTCATCGTCAACGAGGGGCTGGCTCAGATGGCTTGGCCCAATGAGAGCGCGTTGGGTCGGCATCTTATCTTGGGCCGTCCAGAACCTGACGGCACCCATCCGGCCTATGAGGTCATCGGGGTCGTGGGCAACACACTACAGAGCGAGCTCGCCGCCGAAGCGCAACCAAGCGCCTATTTTGCCTACTCCGCTCGGTTCTCAGACCAGAACCTCGGCTTCCTTGTTCGCACGGACGGGGACCCGGAGGATTTGATCCTGGATGTCCGCCATGTCATCCGGGAATTGGATCCGGCGCTACCCGTCGTGAACATGGGAACCATGTGGCGACACATGGGCGAGACCATCGACCGTCAGCGCCTCGCGCTGATACTGCTGGGAGCCTTCGCAATCCTGGCCGTCATTCTCGTCGGGGTCGGCGTTTATGGCCTCATGTCTTATGTGACCGACCAGCGGTCCCATGAGATAGGCATCCGCATTGCGATGGGGGCACAATGTGGTCAGGTCATCACGATGGTTCTTCGGCAGGGCATGGTGTTGTCCGGCACGGGTTGTGCAATTGGGCTCCTGGGCGCGGCGGGTCTGGCGCGCTTTCTAACCAGTTACCTGTATGGTGTCAGCCCGACGGATCCGGTGACCTTGCTCCTGATCTCCTTGTTCTTATGCGCCGTGGGGGCGTCGGCCTGTTATATCCCTGCCCGCCGGGCGGCGCGGATCGATCCGATGGTAGCGCTGCGATACGAATAGGAGAGATATGAGAACGCTATGGCAAGACATTCGATATGGCATCCGGATGCTGGTCAAGAAGCCCGGATTCACGGCTGTGGTCGTCCTGACGCTCGCTTTGGGCATTGGGGCCAATACGACCATCTTCAGCTTCCTGGACCGTGTTGTGCTTCGACCGCTATCTGTGAAGAAACCACGAGAACTGGTCAAGCTGGAATGTCAATATCAATACCAGCATGGCAATCATTCTGGTGTGGGTAAGGATGACAAATTCACCTATCCACTCTACGTGAGCTATCGCGATCAGTCTGACGTGTTCTCCGGCCTGATAGCCTACACGTCTGGCAAGTTGTCATCCGCTGTGCGGGTCGGTGATTCGGTCGAGCGCGTTGCATTATTGTCTGTCTCCAGCAACTACTTTTCTGTTCTTGGGATCAGACCTGTGATGGGGCGTTTCTTTCTTCCGGAGGAGGAAAGAGAGCAGGGTGCCCAGTCTGTAGCTGTAATCAGCCATGGTCTTTGGCGTCGTCTATTCGACGGCGATCCGGCGGTTCTGGGCAGGACTATTTCGATCAGCAACCATATCTTCACGGTCGTTGGTGTGACGCCGCCCGAGTTCACCGGAACTGTGGCGGCGGTGAATCCAGGAGTATATGTCACCCTTGGTGCGTTGCGACAGTTGGACAATTTCGCTTGGGACAATCCCGGTAATTTCTCGTTTTATTGTCTCGGACGTCTTAACACGGGAGTGAGTCGCGCCCAAGCCGAGGCCAGGCTCCTTGTCCTGACAGAGCAGATCAATCAAGGGGATTCTGATAGAACCGCCTATACGAATCTCATGGTCAAGGATGGAAGCCGAGGCACCAATGAGTTTGCCCATGAAGGTTATTGGTGGCTGGTCGTCACCTTGTTTCAGGCACCCACGATGCTGATCCTTTTGGTTGCCTGTGCCAATGTGGCGAACATATTGCTGGCTCGGGGGATGATGCGTCAGAGAGAGATCGCCATTCGCCGGGCCATGGGGGCTCATCGGAGTGACATCATTCGACAGTTGCTGGTGGAATGTTCACTTCTGGCGCTTTTGAGTGGTGCATGTGGCGCTCTCTTGACCCATTGGTTGACGCTCACACTTTGCTCGGCCCTGCCCATCATCCAACAGTTGGGGTTGCCTGTAGGTGTTGACGGGCGCATTTTCTGTCTGACACTTCTGGGATCGTTGGGTTCCGTGTTTCTTTTTGGCCTGGTGCCGGCCTTGCAGGTGTCACGCCCCAACGTGATGAGTGTCCTGAAGGATGACGCGGGAACGGTCATGCTATTTGCACGACGCTGTAACTTGCGGAATATTCTGGTCGTCACCCAAGTGGCCGTCTCTGTGATTGTATTGTCATTTGGCGTGTTGTGCTTGCTGAGTCTGCGCGCGCTTCAAGTGGCGGATCCAGGTTACGATCATAGAGGAGTGTTAGCCGTATCCTTCGACGTCAAAGACGAATTGCCCGTCAACATAGACTTCAGACAACTACTCACGCATTTGCAGGAGCGAGTGACTTCCCTTCCCGGCGTGAAGGCCGTCAGTCTTGCATCGGGTGTGCCGTTAACGGCAACGGGACGGACTAGAACGGGCGCCGGATACATTGAAGACTACCAGAAGCCTGCGGACAGGGACTATATCCCCTGGGATTATACGACGGTCGCCCCAGGGTACTTTCAGACGCTGGGCGTTCCTCTATTGCGGGGACGGGACTTCACATCGCAGGACGGTCCCGGAACATCCAGAGTTATGATCATAAACGAACTGATGGCGCAGCGCTTTTGGCCGGGCCAGGATCCGATCGGCAAGCACGTTGATGTCGGAGGGGGACCGCGCGAAGTGATAGGCGTTGTCAAAGCGGTCAAGTTCCGTAACATTCGAGAAAGGCCTGGACCGTTGTCGTTCTGGCCGCTGGAACAATTCGATGCAAGCGGTAAGCCATCACCTGCCCACAAATGGGACTTGCTCATCCGTGTCCACGGTGATCGCCGGTCTCTGGTATCCTTATTACAGGGGGAATTGGAATCTGTGGGCTTGACGCCGGCAACGTATAAGATAGGCACCCTTGCTGAGCGGGCCAGTGAGCTACACAATCCACAACGTGTCATCACCGCGATCTTGACTCTGATTGGTGCCCTGGGACTGTTGTTTGTGGCGACCGGGATTGCCGGCGTTATGGCCTTCGAGGTCAGTCAGCGAACTCGGGAGATTGGTGTGCGCATGGCATTAGGTGCCCAGTGGAAGGACGTGCTGCGCTTTGTATTGCGCAAAGGAGCCATCCTGACGGGCATTGGATTGGGACTTGGCCTGGGACTGAGTTGTATCCCGTGTTATATCTTGTTCCTCCTGGTGCCGGACTTCCGCTTTGTGGATGAGTACGCCCTTTACGGCGTGCACATGTGGGACCCATTGACTTACCTCTGTGTCATACTCCTTGTGTCGACCATCATGCTCGCAGCCTGCTACGTCCCCGCCCGCCGGGCGGCGAGGATCGATCCGATGATAGCGCTGAGGTACGAATAGGAGAGAGAAATGGGAACGCTATGGCAAGATGTGCGGTATGGTCTTCGGATCCTGGCGAAGAATCCGGGGTTCACCGCTGTGGTGATCGTGATCCTGGCGGTGGCCATCGGGGCCAATACGGCGATCTTCAGCGTCATCAACACCGTGATGCTGCGGCCGTTGCCCTACGAAGATTCCGATCGCATCGTGACGTTCCGCATGCAGACCCGCCAGAGGCCGTCGGTGGGGACGCGCTATCGGGACGTGAGTCTGTGGCGCGAGCAGGACAAGGTGTTCGAAGCGGTGGCGGCCTACATCGGCGGATGGTTCTACATCGCAGGGATCGACCAGCCGCATGAGACCTGGGTCAACCAGGTCTCGGCCAACCTGTTCCCCTTGCTGGGCGTGCAACCCCTGCTGGGACGCGGGTTCTTGCCTGAGGAGGAGCAACCCGGCAGCGATGCCGTGGTCGTGGTGTGCGAGCGCTTCTGGCGCGAACACATCGGGGGAGATGCCGGCGTTCTCGGCAAGACCCTGATCCTTAACGGCCGGAGCCACACGATCGTGGGAGTCATGCCGAGCAGATTCGAGTTTCCCTTCGGCAGGTCCCAATCGCTATACCTGCCACTGGTTGCAGAGCCGGACACCCCCGTGCACCCGCTGGGCCGGTTGAAGAAGCAAGTGACGCTGGAGCAGGCGCGGGCCGCGATGGCTGTTGCCGCCGGGCATCAGCAGGAGCTCGATCCACAGAAGAGCGCCGGCTTGACGATTGGCGTTGACCGGCTGCTGGATTCGGTCCTTGAAGGCCGTCGCCGCTTGCCGTTGCTGCTGTGGGGCGCCGCCGGACTGGTTCTTCTGATCGCGTGCAGCAACGTGGCGAACCTGTTCCTGGCCCGTGCTGCGACACGGCAGCGCGAGGTGGCCATGCGAATCGCGCTTGGCGCCGGGCGGATGCGCGTCGTGCGACAGATGCTCACCGAGAGCCTGATCGTGAGCCTGGCCGCTGCTCTGGTTGGTCTTCTGCTGGCGTTCATCCTGGTCCAGGGGCTGGTCGGCTTGTGTCCGGCCGACATCCCTCGCTTGAGCGAAACACGCGTCGATTTCTCCGTTCTGTTGTTCACTCTGGGTATCTCTTTGTTGACGGGCCTGTTGTTCGGCGTGATGCCGGCCTGCCGGGGCTCGGACGTGCGTACCGGTCAGATGCTCAAAGAGGGCGCCGTCCAGACATCGCGGGGACGCCGATGGCAGCACGTCAACGGCGGCCTCGTGATCTCCCAGGTTGCGCTGTCTCTGATTCTGCTGATGGGCGCCGGCCTGCTGACCCGCAGCCTGCTGGCCCTGCAAAGCATCGACCTGGGCTTTCGGCCGGAGAACGTCGTGGCCATGCAGATCAAACTGCCCGACGCCAAATACCCTGAGCGTCATCAACGCCGGGCATTCTTCGCGGCCCTTCTGGAGCGCGTCCGCGCCTTGCCCGGCGTCCGCTCGGCGGCCCAGATGGACTGGCTGTTCGACATGAGCCACAGCGAATCCATGCCCACGGCCGTCTCCGTCCCCGGCTCGGCGAAGGCCGGTCCCGAGCCGCAGCAGGCCCAGTGGGTCCAGGTCAGCCCCGGCTTCTTCGAGACCATGGGCATCCGCCTTCTCAAAGGACGCACCTTCAACGATCAGGATGGCGTTCGGAACGTGATCGTCGACGCGGAACTGGCACACAGGTGCTTCGGCGACGCCGACCCGGTGGGACAGAAGATCACCAGCGACTTCATCGGCGATCATACCGTCGTCGGGGTGGTGGATACGACGCGCGATTTCCTGACACCGAAGCCGGGTGGAGTTCTATATGCGCGGACCGATCAAGGCTTCGGACTGTGCACGGTGATGGTCCGGACGGACGACGATCCCCTGCGCTTGGCCACGGCGCTGAGGGCGCAGGTGGCCTCGCTCGATAGCGAACAGGTGATCATGAAGTTCGAGACGGTGGACGCGAGACTGTCGAGCATGCTGGCACCGCCGCGATTCAATATGATCCTGGTCAGCCTCTTCGCCGGGATTGCCCTGATCGTGGCGATGATCGGCGTTTACGGCCTGTTGCACTACAACGCGACCCGGCAGACGCGCGATATCGCGATTCGCATGGCGCTGGGCGCGCGGAGCAGGGATGTCCTCGGGTCGGTGCTGCGGACAGGCTGCAAGCTGGTCCTGATCGGGGTGGGTCTGGGCGTCGCGGGAGCGTGGGCAATCACCCGCGTATTGTCGAGCTTGCTGTACGACATTACGGCGACCGATCCTGTGACGTTCATCTTCGTCTCGGTCGTTTTGACCGTTATCGCCCTGTCGGCCAGCTACATTCCCGCCCGCCGGGCGGCGAAAGTCGATCCGATGGCGGCGCTGAGGTGCGAATAGGAGACGACTGTGGAAACGCTGTGGCAAGACATTCGACACGCCTTTCGCATGCTGGCGAGGAACCCCGGCTTCGCGATCGTGGTTGTTGTGATCCTGTCGTTGGGGATCGGCGCCAATACTGCCGTCTTCAGCGTGGTGAACGCGGTGCTGTTCAAACGCCTGCCCTACGAACAGCCGGATCGAATCGTCGTGCTTCAGGAGCAGAAGCTCCAGCAGGGATTGCGCGGGATTGCCTCCTCGCACCACACCCTGGTCTACTGGCGGGAACACAACCAGGTGTTCGAGGGCCTCTCTGGCGTGGAGGGTCATCGTTTCTACGTCACCGGACCCGAGAAATCACAGCACCTGATCGCGTTCGCAGTGTCGCCGGGCTATTTCTCCGTCATGGGCGCCAAACCCATGCTCGGCCGGGAGTTTCTCGCCGAAGAGGAGCAGCCTGGGCATGGGAAAGTGGTGATGTTGAGCTACGCGTTTTGGCGTGAGCAGATGGGAGGCGACCCAGAAGTGATCGGCAAATCCCTGCTGATGGACGGGCAAAGCTACACGATCGTCGGCGTCATGCCCGCCGCGTTTCGCGACCACTTGCGGCGCTGCGCCCCTTGTTGGGTTCCTCTGACTCTGGATCCCACGCACAGAGGCGGAGGCACCAGAATCCGAGCACGTCTCAAGCCTGGCGTGACATTGGCGCAGGCGCAGGCACACATGGACGTTCTGGAGCAACAATTCGTGCAGGCAGAGCCCGAGGACAAGGCGGGCTACACCGTGGCGGTTCGTCGCTTCCTCGACGAACAGGTCGGCGACAGTCGCGCCCTGCTATATCTGCTGTGGGGCGGCGTGGGACTGCTGCTGCTGATCGCCTGTACGAACGCCTCCAGCCTGTTTCTGATCCAGAGCAGCGGGCGCCGGCAGGAGATCGCCGTGCGCTCCGCGCTGGGCGCGTCCCGGGGTCGCATCGTGCGCCACATGCTCATGGAGGGCATCGTTCTCAGTCTGGCCGCCGGCGTGATCGGGACGTTGTTGGCGTACCTGGCGATCCGGGTACTGGTTCGTGTGTCCCCCGCGCATATTCCGCGCATGCAGGAGACCCACGTGGACATCGCGGTCCTGGGTTTCGTCTTCGGAGTGTCCGTGGTCACGGGTCTGGCGCTGAGCCTCTTGCCGGCGTGGAAGGCCACGGGCGTGCACCTCAGCGATGTCTTGAAGCAGGGGCGAGGGGGCCTCCTGCACGGGCGTGACCGCCGGCTCGCTCACGGCTGTTTGGTTGTCATTCAGATCGCCGTTGCCTCCACCTTGCTCATGGCGGTCGCCATGCTGACGCAAAGCTTGATCGCCATGCAGGAGGTGGACCTCGGATTTCAGCCGGCCAACGTCCTGGTCGCCCAGATTGAGCTGCCCAAGATGAGATACCCTGAGTCGAGCGACTGGCTAAGCTTCTATGAGCAGTTGCTGCGTCGCGTGCAAGCGGCGCCGGGTGTTCAATCGGCCGCCCTGGCCTCTGGAGGTCTGGATCTGGCCGGCGGCGGCGGCTTCATGACGTTCTCGATCGATGGGCATCCTCCCCTCGATCCCCGAGAGAAGCCGATGGCACGGCATGAAGATGTCAGCGGGGACTTCTTCAAGACCATGGGCATCCCGATTCTGGAGGGCCGGGGTTTCACGCCGGAGGATACGTCCGGCGGCGCCCCGGGGATCATCATTGATGAGAACCTGGCCCGGAAGTACTTCCCGCAGGGCAGTCCTCTCGGCCAGCGCATCGATGGGATGCCTATCGTGGGAGTCGCCAGCACTCTGCGGGATTACGACGAGTTGTCGCCGACGATCAACACTATCTATCAACCCATCTCCCGCTATTGCTACCTCATATCCGACCTGGTGGTGAGGACACAGGGCGATCCCGTGCGGCTGGCCGACATGGTGCGAGCCCAGGCGGCCGCCCTCGACAAGGACCTGGAGATCAGGGAAATCCGTACCCTTTTGTCCGATCTGGCCGAGATGCTCGCCCCTCGGCGCTACACGACCATTCTCCTGGGTCTTTTCGCGCAGGTCGCCCTGATCCTGGCGGCCGTCGGCCTGTTCGGTCTGTTGCGCTACACGGTCGCACAGAGGACCCAAGAGATTGGCATCCGTATGGCTTTGGGGGCGACCCGGGCTGACATCTCGCGGACGTTCCTGCGCCGCAGCGCGCGGCTGATTCTGCTGGGCGTTCTCATCGGACTGCTGGGCGGCTGGCTCGCCGGCCGTCTGATGACCAGCCTGCTCTACGAGGCCAGTCCCACCGATCCCGCCATGCTGGTGGTCACCCTATGCATCCTGGTGACGACTGCCCTGTTGGCCAGCTACCTCCCGGCCCGCCGGGCGGCGCGGATCGATCCGATGGTGGCGTTGAGGTATGAATAGGAGCGGACTATGAAAGCACTATGGCAGGACATTCGGTACGCACTGCGGATGCTGAGGAAGGCGCCGGGGTTCACGGCGATTGCTCTGATTACCCTCGCCATCGGCATCGGGGCCAATACGCTCATGTCCAGCATCGCCGATTGGCTGCTGTTTCTTCAGCCCGGACATGTGAAGAACTACGAGCAGTTGGCGTACTGCGATGTCCAGCACGCGTATGTTCAGTATCCAGAGTACGTCACCATCCGGGACAACGTTTCAGCCTTCAGCGATGTCATGGCTCGGACTCGCGACGACTTCGAAGGAGATGCCACTTTGGTTCGTGAGCATACGGCCTGGAACGTCAAGGCAAGGTACGTTTCGTCGAACTGCTTCTCTTTTTTGGGCGTCGCGCCGGTCCTGGGGCGGGGCTTCCTGCCCGCCGAAGAACAGCAAGGCGGCGCTTCGGTCGTGGTGCTGAGCCATCCCCTCTGGCAGCGACTGGGTGGCAGTCCGAAGCTCGTCGGCGAGTATGTGAACGTCAACGGCGCTGTTTGTCAGGTCGTCGGTGTGGCGCCGCAGGGGTTCACCGGCACCTCGCTCGTGGGCCCCGACCTCTGGGTGCCGCTGGGCAGCTTTGTAACGATTCGGATGCGGGGAGAGACTCGGCCCGCCAACGCCCGGGCCGGTTGGGGCTATCCTCACGGGTTCAATACCATCGGACGACTCAAGCCGGGCGTGAGCATGTCGGTGGCTCAGACGCAGTTGCAGGCCTTGATCCCGCGCTTTCGAGCAGAGAATCCGGACGAGTGGCCGGCTATTGCTTCATTTCTTCTTCGCCCGCCGGACCGGATCGACAATGAGCCCCTCTTCCGTCCGTATTTCACCAAATACAGTCTGATCCTGATGGCCGGGTCCGTGGTCACCCTGCTGATCGTCTGCTTGAACCTGGCAAGCATGCTGATCGTGCAGGGCGCTTCGCGCCACCGTGAGATCGCCATCCGATTGGCCGTCGGCGGAGGCCGCCTGCGGATCATTCGGCAGTTGCTCGTCGAGTCTGCGCTG
>JAFGJR010000280.1 GCA_016928975.1 Sedimentisphaerales bacterium
ACTCCCCCGCTCGGCCGTAACGGAAGAGAGCGTATGGGAAGGCGAAGAGCGCGTGTTCGTGGGCGACGCGCGTTTGCGGCGGGTTGGCACGTTCGTGTTCCTGTACCTCTCCACACTAGCTCTCGGCACGATAGTGCTTGCCGCGCACGGTTACGGACTGAAGGAGTCGCTGTTCGAGTACGCGTCGGCCCTTGGAACTGTTGGACTTTCCGTGGGCGTGACGTCCCATACCGCTCCCGGCGGTGTGCTCTGGGCGGAGATCGTGGGCATGCTGCTGGGCAGGTTGGAATTCCTGGTCATCCTGACCGGGCTTGCGAAGCTCGCACGGGATTTCCTCAGGCCGTGATGTAGGACGATTCCGCGCTTACGCCAGGGATAGCGGCCCGGGTCTTGGCCCACCGCAGTTCTGTCGGTGGGTCAACGCCATGCGATCATACCATGCGATCATGCGGCGCAACCGCACAATGCGAAGGCGATGCCGCTGCTCAGAATCTGTGCATTTCCTCCCAGGCTACGGTATCCCTGACCGGCGGAAGGTCCCCGGCATAGAGATTCGATCGGAGCTGCCATTTCCCGCCGTGGGCTGCGGCATACAGGCGGTGATCCATCCTATATGAGATGGGACGGCGAATATGATCGACGATCTGGATAGTCTGCCCGCGGTATATGGTTTCGCCGGACGTGAGCGTAAGCTTCCGGAAGCGGGCTTGGTCGATGGCTACGGGCTTCTCGTCGACTTGGTAGTCAGCGGCTTTGCACTGAACAGGGATCTCAAGCGGAAACAGGAGCTCGAGCGTGTATCCCGCGATCTTGCTGGGAGACGTATTGGCGAAGGATACCGTGAGCCAGTAGGTGTGGACTTCCCCGTTGCTGGAGGGGTCCTTGACGTAGGCGACGTCCAGGCCGCATCCGACGGGCTCCTCGGGCGCGCTTTCACAGTGGGCCCACCACTGATCGCGGTGGCGACGAAGTTCATCCGGGGAGTACTTCGTCCCGAGGGGGTGCGCGGCATTGTAGTGTCCGGCATCCGCATGGCAGCGCAGACAAAGCACAATCGCATTTGAGATGTCATTCGCCCCGCCCGCTGCTTCCTGCGTGATGTGATGAACGTTGACGTTGCGGCCGGCGAACTCGTGGCAGACGCAGCAGCGGCGATGAGATCGGACCAGGGCTTCCTGGCGCACGGCCGTCGGAAAACTCACTTCACTTCCTCCTCATTCCTCACTGGTGCTGATGTCAGCCGTAGGCATACCTTCATTCCTTTGCTGGCTGGAGCCCGTAGAACGGCAAGGAGAAGAACAGAGACACCGCCGTCAGCTTGAGCCAGACGTCCGAGCATCTCTCCCAGTGGTCAATCAGGAGCCAGACGAAAACCGTCTCGTCGTCGCGGTCATGCGGGAACGGCAGGCATAGGTCTGAATGATCCTGCGCGGTCAACTGGCACAAGAAGTCGGCCGCACAATTCACGCGCAGAAAGGTGATGTACGCGGCCCACGGGCTCTGTTCCGGCCAATAACCCTTCTCGATGTAGCAGCGAACAGCCGCATCTGACTCGGCGCGGTGTTCGGCCTCCTCCGCAAAGAGCACGTGCAGGAAGTTCTCGAACCCCCGGTCCGAAGCTTCGAAGCCGTATGGGCAGCACCCGGCGTGGGCCAGGTCCTGAGAGAGAGCGAGCATCCGTTGCACCCAAGGCTCCCATGGAGCACCGATTGGCGGATGGCGAGCGTCCGATGGGAATTCGGCCTGATTGGCCGGTTCAGCAAGTTGTGTGGACGGCGTGTCGTCCGTTTCTGATAGCAGGCGTGCGACGGTTCTGCCGATGAGCGGATCGGTAACCGTACGGTGGTATGCTGGCGACCTCCACGCTGGCCTTGGCGGCAACGCGGCGGACCGTCTTACCTCGGGTGAGAACGCTGCCTTGTGTTTCGTCCAGAAGCGCAGCGTCATCTCCCTGTACAAAAGGTCCTTGCCCTTGCTTTCGAACCAATCGGTGAGCCACCAACGGAGATGCTCCGCAGTGGTGAGATGAGGAAATGCGATGATTGTCTCTCCGTACTTCCCTGGTCCCGTGTAGAGATTCTCGATGTTGCGGATCGTGACATATATCCTGAGCTGGAGGAGGAAAACAGTGTCTCCCGCGTCGACGAGGGAGACAGGCCACGTGGCTGACTCGGACCAAGTCTCTATCGCGGAACGAGCATGGTCCTCATGTTTGGCGGCAAAGTGCTGCCAGCGGTCCGCGTAGCGGACCGCCCGCCACGCAGCTTTGGTGGTTGGCTCCGGCAGGTGATTATAGACCCCCACCCGAGAGACTCCATCCCGCGACCGAGCAGACAGGTGAGGTCAAACCACGCTTGCCGTTGCCCCTCGCGAGTGAGTGAATTCCTCACGTGCTGCCTCCCCGGCCCTGCGCCATCAGGGCGCGGATGGCGTCGAAGTCTTTGCCTTTGGGCATGATGAAGAGACAGGTGCCGTTGCTCCTGTCCATCCAAAGCTCGCCGAGGCGGCGCTTCTCCCGGGAGTCGTCGTTGCTCCAGCGGTCGGCACCCTTATACTCGACCAGGAGGATCCGTCCGTCGGTGAGACGGCAAACGAAGTCGGGGTAGAACTTGTCGGTGGCCGTCTGGAGCCAGAACGAGAAGTTCTCCTGACGCTCGAGGTTCCGCACCCAGTACTGGACTTCGGGTAAGTGGTCGAGGAACTGGGCACAGGCGAGTTCTTCGGGGTTATCGATCTCCCCCACCTTGGGATAGTAGTGCTTGTTGAAGGTGTCGGACTCGGAACAGGCGGTGCGCATGGGGTAGTGATCGGGGTGATACGAAAAACAGCGCTCCGGCGTGACCACGACGGCGACGGAATCGTCCCCAAAAAGGAGCGCCTGATGCGCCTGGGCGCGAGCCTGTCGGCGGAAGTCGCGGATCTTGCGTTCGGCAATCTTGCGCAGTTCGACCTTGCGGCGGAGGAGCTGGGCAAGGGGCATGCCTCGGACGTCAATCACATCGGCAACCAGGGCCGTCAGAAAGACGGCTTTGTCGGCCGGGGTGATGTCGTCGTACTGAAGGTTGCGGTCGAGCCACCCGATCAGTTGGGCGTCCGTCCAGTTCTCGGCGACCTCGATCAGGCGGAGCTGGCGTTGGAGGTCGGGGATGAAGCGGTGCTTCACCTTGCCGTTGGCGGCGACATCGACCTCGCCAAAGGCACCGGTCTCGGCGGCGAGACCGGCATACTCAGAGTCGGTGAG
>JAFGJR010000281.1 GCA_016928975.1 Sedimentisphaerales bacterium
AGAATCTCCGGGGTGTGGAGCCTCAGCCGTTCGTTTATTCTCCGAATGTGCTTGCGTTTGTTGGCATTCGCAAGATGGTTGCAGTTCCAGGTCAGCAGGTAGTCCATCTTGTGAAACGAGGCCACTGCCAAATGCAGGGCGTCACCCAATTCGTCCTTGGGCATGAGATAGTGGGAGATATAGACCTCGACAATATCCCTGATGTCGTCGGTGATCTCCAGGAGCCTGAGATCGCCGATGAGCGACAACTTGGCCTCCTTATCGGGATGATCGTCGGATTCCAGCTCAAGAAAGACGGCCTCAGACGTGTAGCACGCAAACCCCTTTCTGCTCCCATCCCACCACAGGCGAGTCCAGTTCCGCATAGCCACGAACTCGGCTTCAGACCTTGTTTCATGGTAGAACGACGGTATCGACGTTTCGATGTAAACCGTTTCCATAACAGCATTTTACCCAACCGTGGCCCGGATTTCACGGAATAATTCTGCGGGGAGGTCGGCGGCACGTCTTCATAATTGGCATTGACGGCCCAGGTACCGTCAATTGTTGTCGATGAAGAAGGCGGAGCCGCTGTGCGGGCGAGTTCGATCGTTTCATTCACCCAGCCTCCGAAGCCGGATTTGTCCCGATGAGCTCGGTCTGTGGCGTGGGGCGTGGCGTCGGCGTTGCCTGCCATCCGGCTTCGGCTGGCGGGGTGATGAGCGGGTAAACGCGCCACGTGCTGAATAAGCGAAATGAGTCCTTTCTCAGTCCTTGCGGGACAGGGAGTTAAGCATAACGGGAACGCCTGTGCTATTTTGTTGTTGACACAATACTGCGTGGATATGGTATAATGACCAATGTGCGAGCCGCGGCGGTTCGCAACCGGGTGGCAGCGGCAAGCGCCAGCTTGCCGATGGCTCTTGGGAGCGGTAGCGCCATCGGCAAGCTCCGAAGACTCCGCTTGCCGCTGCCACCCGACATTGAGACGAGACCACGAGGCAATATCAAAAATCAAACATCTTACATTTGGAGGATCACGCCCATGACGACGGAAGCACAAATCACCGCCAATCGTGCCAATGCGAAAAAGTCCACTGGGCCGCGTACGGCTGAGGGCAAGGCTGTCGTGGCGCAAAACGCCATCAAGCATGGGTTACTGTCCCGCCGGGCGGTCATCAAGGATGAAGACCCGGCCGAGTTCGAGGGCTACCGGGCCGCGATGATCGAGAGCCTGCGGCCGCGGGATGCGGCGGAAGAGTCGGTGGTCCAGCGGATCGTCAATTTGTCCTGGCGACTCAAGCGGGCCGAACGCATGCAGGATGAGACGCTCAACTTTCTGCTGGAGGCGGATGCCCGGGAGTGCCAGACGCGGCATCTGCGAGCCAGTGGCGATCCGTCCGGGTCGGAGGAGCTGACCTTCGGGCGGGTCATCGCCCGGGAGTTCTCCAGCGGCCGGACACTGGAGAAGCTGATGACCTACGAGCGGTGGATCGAGAACAGCCTGTATCGCAGCTTCAACGAGCTGCACCGGCTCCGCCGGGAGCAGGAGGCGTTGAAACAAAGCCAATCGGCGGAAGTGTCATGTAGCACCCCCGCCCTCGGGGGTGATCCCAGCCGGGGGCGGCTGGGCTACATGGTCGATCACCCGATCTGCGAAACAAAGCCAATTGGAGAAGTGTCAAGTTTGAAGTGTGAAGTTCCAAGTGAGACGGAGTCAGGCTCGGCGTGCGAAACAAAGCCAATCGACGGTGGCGAGGCTGCTGTGGGGGCGGGTCCCGGCGCCCGGCCTGGGCAACCGCAGGGGGTTGCCCCTGCCAACGCGAAACAAAGCCAATCCGCCGAACGAGCGACGGGGGCCAGAACCCTGCCGCGGTGCGTGCGACGCGTGGCATGGCACTATCATGGCGTGCCCCGCTCGTAGCTCGTATCGAGCGATTGACAGAAGACTTCACAAGCCGGGACCGGCCGGCCGCCTGCTATGGGTACGCGTAGAAAGCGACGCCCTCATACATGAAGACGCCGGACCATTCGCGAATGATGTAGGCCTTTTCGTTCTCGCTCATTGTGTAGAAGTGACAGCTCGTGATGGGCGACCAGAAACGGTAGATGGGTTTCGTGCCGGCGGGCTCATCGCCCTCAGCATACGCGTAGTACGCAACCCCCTCGAACGTCCACCAGTAGCTGTAGTCGCGGATCAGCATATCGCGCTCCGACTCGCTGATCGTGTAGAAGTGACAGCTCGTGTACGGCGACCAGAACCGATAGACCGGAGACAGGCCCGGATGGTAGTCCGTCAAGCAAGCCTTGAACGCGGGACCCTCGTAGTTCCAGGCATAAGAGTACTGGTTGATCAGTGTGACCCGCTCGCTCTCGTTGATCGTGTAGAAGTGCGTGCTCGTGATGGGCGACCAGAAGCGGTAGACGGTCGCGTAGAGCACCTCGAACTGGCCGTGCATGACAAGGACCTTGCCGTACCGGAACAGCACGCCGTCCACGTTCGTCACGCTGTACGAGCCCTCGAACGCCAGCTCGACCCCATATTCACCCTCCGCCAGATCGTAGGGACTGGAGTTGGTCGCCTGGCGGCTGAAGTCGTCCGTCATAACAGCGGCGCCGGTATCCGAGTTGACGATGGCGAGGAAAACGTTGGTCACCGCCGTGTCGGTGCACGCATCCCACGCGACGGTCACCGGCGAGCCCACGCCGGCCTGCTGACCGGGGGCAACGATGTGAGGCTTCTGCGTCGGCGCCGGAATGGGATTGTTCGTGCCGGGCAGGGTGTACGGGACATTCGTCTGCTGCGTCGTGCCATTCTTGTAGTAGAGGACGACCAGGTAGTTGCCGTCGCCATACTGGCTCAGGGCCCCCACGTCGGTGAACCGTGCCCAATACTGCCACAGGTGCGTGCTCCCGCTGACCTGGTGCGAGGTTTGGACATTGTCGGTCGAGGTGGACGGAGCGCTGGTGATCCGATACGCATATCCAGCCGGCGAGAGGAAATCGATGTGGTCCACGGAATCGTCCGTCTGCATCTCCGCCACGAACCAATAGCCGGCCGTGGTGTCGCCGGGATTATCGTACAACTCGCCCTGGGAGATGTAGACCCAGGCCAGGTGGTCCATGATCCGCAGGCCCAACTGGTGCTCGTAGGCGCCCATGTCCGCGACGGCCGACCCGTCCAGGTTGCCGTCCACGATGCGCGGGTTGCCTTCATAGTCCTCCACTTCGATCGTCGAGATGCTGTTCGAGCCCGTATCGACACAGGGCGAGCTGCCCTGGAGGTGCAGATCGTCGCCGGCGGGATAGACGAACTTCGGGTCCGCCAGGATGTTGCCGGTGCCGGCGTAGACTGCGGTGCCCTGGACGTCACTGTATCGGACCACCGTCATCATTCCCGGCGTGTCGCTCTCGTCGCAGATGCCGGCCCCGCCCATCGACGCGGTGTTCTCCCAGACGATGCAGTTGGTGAAGACGGGCTTGCCGAAGTAGTTGTAGACGCCGCCACCGCGACTGCCGGCATTATTGGCGTAGATAGTGCAATTGGTGAACACCGGGGTCGATCGGTTGTCCGTGTAGATGGCGCCGCCCAAAGCGATGGCGCCGTTGTTCCTCAGGATGCAATTGACGAAGCTGCCGGAGCTTCCCTCGGCCTCGTAGATCGCGGCGCCACTGACATCGACGTGGTTGCCGTGGAAGAGGCCGTTCTTGACCATGATGGAGGACTGATAGCTGTAGATGCCGCCGCCCCGGCTGGAGCCGAGGTCGCAGCCGGCGAAATCACAGTCCAGAATGCCTGCGTCGGAGCCCGTATTGAAGATGCTCGCGCCCAGGTTGGCCTTGTTGCCCGAGAAGATGCACTCGCTGATCGTCGGCGACGAGTCCTCATTGTAGATGGCGCCGCCGCACGTGGTGGTCATCTTCAGGCATCGGTTGCCGGTGAACTGGCAATCCATGATGCTGGTGTCGCAGTTGAGCAGGCAGATGCCCCCGCCGTAATCGCCGGTGGAGTTCTGCACGAACGCACAATCGCTGATGGACCCGCCGGCGAACCGGGCAAAGATCCCGCCGCCGGCCAGTTCGGCGTAGTTGTCCACGAACGCACAGTTGAAAATGACGGGATCGCAACTATCGATGAACATGCCGCCCCCGGCGTTGTTGGGGGCGCTGCCGAATCCGGAGCCGCCGGTGATCCGGAATCCGTCGATGGTGGCGTTGGCGGAGACCTGAAAGCAGTGAATGGCGGCATCGCCACCGTCGATGGAGGTCACAAAGACGGCTGCATTGCGCGCCGTGCCCTCGCCGCTATAGCCGCCGTAGAGGAAGATGGCTTTCGTGACCACGATCGGCGCGGTAATCGGATACGTGCCCTGCCTGACCCTGACGGTATCGTTGCCCACCGGCGAACATTTGTCCACTGCGGTCTGGATGGTGCGGAACGCGGTTACCCAGCTCAGTCCCGATGTGTTGTCGCCTTCCGGCGAAACGTAGTAGGTGGCCGCCTGGGACGCGGCGCATGCAAAAACCACGAGCAACGAAACGACGTGGATGATGCGGCGGATTCTGCTTTTCATCACATCCTCCCTGATCTATCCGTGTCCTCAAGAGCTTCCTATCCACTACCAGGGCATCCGGGGTGATGCCGCCTGAAAGCTCCAGGTACACCCATACTCCGTATATTTCCCCCGTATCTTATTGCGCGTGAGTATGCGCAAGAGAGAATGAAAAGGCAAGCTTTTTCTGGCAAGATAGGTAAAATTTTCTGCATGATTCAGTTCTGCGGCGTTCGCGGCGACACCCGTGGGAGCAATGAGAAGGATTCTCGGTTTTCTTTTTGAGAATTCCATCCACATTGGGCATTTGCCAAACGCCATGATACAATAGGAGATAAGGAAAGGTGCAGAGACATGCACGGCGAAGCGATGAGCCAGGCATGGCAGGTCCGGAACGCTTCAGCTCCCCTGACTGAAGAGGGGGGGGGCTATGTGCAAGTCTCGTATTCATAATCACTTGCGGATAACCGACCATGGACGTTCGTTCATCCGTCGCAACGCCTTCACCCTCATTGAGCTTCTGGTCGTCATCGCGATCATCGCCCTGCTCATGGCGATCCTCCTGCCCGCCTTGCAGCGAGTCCGAAAGCAGGCCAGAGCGGTAACCTGCCGGGCTAATCTCAAGCAATGGGGCATGGTGCTTGCTTTGTACACTGAGGATAGCCAGGGCCGTTTCCCGGAGGCCATGGGCAGCGGCATATGGCTCCTGCGAGGCTCGAAACTGAGTGACGGCGATGCGAACGTGCCCGGGATCGACCAACCGGTCGATGCCAAGGACCTCGCCTGCTGCCCTACAGCGGTCAAGCCGGGGACAAGTGGGACCTTCTCCGGCAGTGTCTCATTGGGCCCGTTGATGGACTGGCGTGTGGCGGGCACAATCGGCTCGACCTTTGAGGCCTGGCAACTCACCAGCCCCGGGCCTCCATTTTGCAGCAGCTATGGTTTCAACGAGTGGCTGTTCGGCGACCGGTTCTTCGGCTTGACGTCGCCGAACCGGCGCGGAGTGGATGCCTTCGTCGTTCGAGGAAAAGCCAACATCCCTGTGCTCCTCGATTGCGTGCATCCGGGGATGCGACCGGATGCGCGGGATCGACCGCCCAGGGCAGAGGATCGCCCTGGCGGAAGGATGGGGTTCTTCTGTGTGAATCGTCATCAGGCGCACACGAACGGTCTCTTCCTCGATTGGTCCGTGAGGAGGGTCGGCCTCAAGGAATTGTGGACGCTGAAATGGTATATGGAGTTCGACACTGCCGGGCAGTGGACAAAGGCCGGCGGGGCTGAACCCGAAGACTGGCCCGAATGGATGCGCGGGTTCAAGGACTATTGAGTGCATCGATATGGAGTCAGAAGGGCGAATACATAAAACGGATTGAGAAAGGAGGTGATACCAAATGCGAATCGCCGGGAGGGCGCGCTGATGCGCTTGGAGTTGTGTGATGCACAGTGGCAAAGACAAACGGGAATCCTTGAGAGACAGGAGACGCCATCATGAAACGCGTGTATATCTGGCCTCTTATCATTCTGCTTGGTGCGGTATTGGTCTCACAAAGTCTGGTCGGCAACACGCAGTTGCAGGGACAGAATGGGGCCGCCGCAGACCTCTCAACCACCGGTGCCAGTTCGACGGTCTTCCGGCTTCAACTCGAAGGAGAGGAAATCGGAGCAGACTACACGGAGTGCTCTGGACTGGGTTCGAGCGATGACCTGATCGAGAGCACGCTCGTGACTCATGGGGCGGTCACCGTCAGGCAGAAGACGCCTGGCGCGCTGGAATGGCACGACATTACCCTCAAACGCATTGGTCCAAGTGATGTCTCAGTCTGGTCTTGGCGAAAAGCGATGGAAGAACGTGACTCAGGCCGGGCAGTTCGCGACGGCATGATCATCATGTTCAGCGGAGACCCACCCCAGTTGATCGCTCGGTGGGACTTCCACCGTGGGTGGCCTGCGTGGCTCACCTTCGACGGATCGACTGAGACACTTGCGATCGTCCACGAAGGGATCGAGCGAGTGAAGCCCGAGCAGCCCCAACCTCACCGGTAGAGCTGTATGCGCAAGACGTATGCTTTGGGGAAGACTGGCTTGCGGATGTGCAGAGACGAACTACAGAACGGAAGGGCTGGACGTTCTATGGCTCGTGGGCCGCCCGTCGACCGGCCCTATTCGATGTGATGGATCAGCCAAGTCGAATTACGTGACAGTAAGGAGACGACACATGAGAACTGCTAAAACCCAGTGTGGCCTACTTGCGCTCGGGCTGGTAAGCTTGCTGATCATAGCAGCATTGTCCGACGATAGCATGGCGGGTTATGACTTGGTTATCTCGCCCTATACCGACGAGAGTGAGCCCCATGAGGTCGACATAACCCACAAGTACGAATCGGCGTACGCGGGGGCCTACGCCTCTGAATCGGGGTATGCTTTTTGCAGTGCGGACGCAGTGACAGACGTGGACTATGGAGAGGATGGCTATGCCTCTGCAGACTCCGTGGGAACGGTAATCTACGAGTGGACATACTCTGGCCCTCCAAGCACTCCGCCAGGTGGAGACCTGGAATGGAGTCTCGATGGCGACGGCGGCAGTGAGGTAGATGGGACTAACGCCCAAGTGGGTCAGAACGACGATGCGACAAACGCTTCCACCGCCGTGAGTGTGGCCTACGGGGCTACTCCGTCCGACGAATCCTCGTCGTCGGGCAGTGCCACTGGAAGTGTGAGCGACTACGCGACAGCCTCGGGTTATTGGTCAGTCAGTGGATATCGCGAAGACCCATATGTGAACGGTTATGGACTGACCAAGACCAACGGGCACTACCTGATCTATGTGGACTGGGACAGCTATTACGAGTCATCCGCTCCCGAGGAGGTCCCAGAGGGTACTGGGTCGATCGTCGTCTGGGGTAGTGCCGGGTGCGGTTGTGAATCGGCAACCAGCACATCACCCAACGGAACGCCGGCGAATGCATTTGCAGACTGCAACGTTAACGCGAGCGTCGCGGTTGATGCATCCTTCACCTCAAACTGATTCGCCAGAATGCCTGTGTTGAACGTGCATGAATGGTCCGGCCAGATCGGCGAGGTGATCGCAAGCTGTGAGGGCGTCCTCGATGCCGGGGATGCGTCGCTCGGCGTCCCCGACATTGTTCCGACTACAACGCACGCCGGCGCGAACGTGCACGAGACTCATGTGGCGGAAACCCATGAGACCTCTACGCTCATGATTCACTGTCGGCATGTGGAAGTCAGCCATAACGAAAGGCAAGAGATCGTCCTATGGCGCCAGCGTTCTTCCTTTGCGCATTGATCCCAATGCAGTTCCTGTTGGGCCCTGACAGTCCACTGCAGCGTCGCACTCTGAATGCAGCATCAAGGGTGACCACCACACCATTTGCGCCCTCGCTGGAGATGAAGGAGAATGCGGAGTTCCTTCTGCTACCTGTTCTGGCTGTTCAGGAGGCCACTTCGGATGCCAGCACGCTGATGTTGTCTCTTGATGGAACCATCGAGTTGAACGCGCCGCTGTGTCGCACCTATGTCGTCATATTCGCGCGGTACTGGGTCTCGTCATGCTTCTATCGTGCAACCATCGTCTGGGCGGAACCGCACGTGGGGAGCCTGAATTATCCGGTGTATCCGCCGACCTTGAACGTGGCAAGCGACCCCAACCAATTCGTCATCAGCCACCAGTTGCAGCACATGTATGACGGCGCGTTTCCCAAGCCGCTGGGCGAACGTGGGCCCTTCAAGCACAAGTTCAATGTCTACTACATATCAGACATCCGCTTCGCCGAACGTGAGGCACTCGATCTGCGCGTCAGGCTGTCAGACGTTCAACCTCTGATCGATGTGAACGGCCAGGGTGGCGAGCAAGTGGTCGATGTCCCGTATCCACAAGCCTCCGCGCCGCGCAAGGACCATCCCGCGAAGATGACGGTTCGCGCCACCGGCTCTCGCGTCGATGAGGCGACCCTGCTCAACGCGGATGGGGAGTTGCTCAAGGGTGTCCAGTATGAGTACATCGCGCAGGAGGGTGCGAAACGGCTCAAGAGACAAGCGATATTTCTGCCGGAGCGCCCGATCACGGTGGCTTTCAAAGGGGAGGGGCCGACGATCACGATAGGAGGCCGGAAGCGTCACTACAGGGAACTGGAGATCATGGACCCTCCAGGTGGGCGCAAGTGTGTTGTGGATCATCAGGCGATAGAGTTTCGCGGACGCGCTGTCAACCTCCCCAGCCAGATTGAGGTCTACACGGGTGATGGCGAGGAATTGCTGCGGCGTGCGAGAATGTATAGTGTCGCCTTGTGCGAGTCGACGCCAGAACAGGGAGACGAATCCGCCAGGCAGTTTAGTCTCTTCGATCCGAATGAGATGCGCTGCCGTGACTTGTTCATCAAGTACTGGCTCAAAGCTCTGTCGGAAGTGGCAAACGAGGATATCGAGGCGCTGGAGCGGCTGCGAAAGCACTTCGGAGAGATATCCTCCGCAGCTACGACAATTGGTGAGCAGTTGAAGCGAGTGAACATGCTGCTACAAGTGGATTGGATGCTCGACAACGCGGACGGCTTGGCTGAGGACTTTCGGGAGCACGTGCGTCTGTTGCGGTCTGGTGGACTGGCTCGCATGATCCTCTACGGAGGCGAGAATCTTATCGAGACGACGAGTCGGTGGGGCCAACCGGATACGGCCGACAAGCTGTTGGGAGTCTGGCTTGACGCCGCCGTCGCTGAGAACGACGTCGCATCTGTTCTGGATTTCGCCTCTGCCAGGGTGACAGGTGGCCATCTTTGGACGAGCGCGAAGCTCCTGGAGGCCCTGGGGCGTTTGGCCCTATCAAGTGATCAGCGGTTCTTGGGCGAGGCGCTTCGTTGCACGGCATTGTCGCGAATTGACGAAATGGTTCGCAAGCCCAACGATATCAGGAACGAGGTGGATATTGCACAGGCTCGTTGGGCCCTCTGGAGAACGACGGAGGATAGGCTCCATGAGGAACTCAAGGCGAGCCTTGCCGCCGCCCAGAAAGCATTCGGCGCGATCGACCGGCCGACGCGCCGGGATGAGGCACTGAAACGGCAACTCGATGCGATAGAGCAGAACTTGCTGGGGGACAGGAGTATCCGACAATGAGACAACAAGGTCAAAGTGCGTCTCACGATGGCCATGGGTCAACCGCCGACGGGATTTCCCGGCGTGGGGTCGTGGGGTCGTTGGGCTTGGCGGCCCTGGGGCTGCTGGCCGGTTCTGCGTTCGGGCAGGAGGGGACGAAGGAGCCGCAGCGCAAGGGGGCTGACTCCGTCCCGCGCGATGCCGGGCGAGATCGGATGGAGGAGCTCAGGGCCTTCTCCGAGCGGATGCGCAACGCCAGCCGGGAGGAGCG